>QNZS01000041.1 GCA_003978465.1 Sulfurimonas sp.
GACCACATTTGACGGTTTTGATTACTATCATCATAGGTATCATAATCTACAATAGTTATGTTTTTGACACCACTGCGGTAAAGGCAATCCAAACAAAAGGAACCAACACCACCAACACCAAGTAGAATAATATTTGCATTTTGTAGTTTTAAAAAGTCATCACCTAAAAGGAGTTCTATACGATCATACTGTCCCACTTAAAGCCACTCTTCTAAGGTTTGCATAGATTTATAAGCACTTAAGTCCAGCATGATAGGTGTGATAGAGATATAACCAGACTTAATTGCATCAAAATCAGTCATACCACTTTTACCCTTGCGTGATGAAAAGTCTAAGGGGTGCAGACCCAACCAGTGAAATTCTTCTCCCCTAGGATTACGATGAAGATGTGAGTCATTTGCATAATGTCTATATCCTGCATAGGTTACTTTCATCGCAGCTTCTTGTTTGTTAGATGGAATATTGATATTTAAAAACTGCCGTGAAGGAAGGGGAAATGAGCCTTCTCTTATTTTTGTAACAAGTTTTTTTATAGTTTTTTGTGCAAGTCTGAAATCTCCACTAGGGTCACTAAAGTCCATCACTTGACTTATAGAGATAGAAGGAACATCATGTAAAACTCCTTCCATAGCTCCAGCCGCAGTGCCAGAGTATGTTATATCCTCACCCATATTTGAGCCACGATTTATACCGCTTACAACTAAGTCAGGTTTTTCATTTTCAAAAATTGTGCTCAAAGAGAGATACACACAGTCTGTAGGAGTCCCATCATCTAATTTATAAAAATCATCTCCTACACAGACAAAACGTAGAGGACGAGTAAGAGTAAGAGAGTGTCCACATGCAGACTTTTCGTTTGCTGGGGCTACAACTGTTACCTCGACATCTTCAAGTTCACGGAGGGCACTAACCAAAAAGAGAAGTCCATTTGCTTCATAACCATCATCATTTGTTACCAATATCTTATATTTCTTATTCATAAGGTAATTTTAGCAAAAAATTCTAAAAAAGAGGAGAAGACCCATATAATGTATGACATATAGGTCTATTGAAATTTATTAAAGAGACTAACAAGCTCTACCGGTAAACTTGCTTATGTCATTTATTTTGTTTAACTCAAACATTGTTTTTCTCCTTAATTAATAAAAAAAACTCCTAAGATTTAATAAATGAAACAATCTTCTCAAAAAAACCCTCTCTTATATCTTCTTCTAATATAACCACATGCTTATTACTTTTTAAGATATACTTTTCTTTCTTAAGTGAAGCAATACTATCGTATATAAGGTCTGCACTTTGTGGATTAACAATGGGGTCCTTATCTCCTTGAATGATAAAGGTTGGTTCAGTTACATACTTTAACCTTTCATTGACTACATCAATCAACTCTTTTAACTCCCCTATAGAAGTCAAATAATGCTTTTTATAATTTATATCAGGATGTTCGGGTTCACTCTCATAGGTGTCCATATCTGCATTAAACATAGATAAGAAGTTGTTTAAAATATTTAGTGTTGGTACTATATACTTTACACGAATATCTTGAAGAGACAAAGCACTGTTTATACAGATGATACCATCTACTGTATCGTGAACATTCGATGCTTTAAGAAGGGCAAGTAATCCCCCTGTTGAAAAGCCACAAAAGTATAACTTTTTACTTACTCCCCGAAGAGCTGCATAACCCACATCAAAAGAGTCATACCACTCTTTATATGTCACATCCCTTAAATCTTCAGGCATAGTGCCATGTCCTTTTAACCTTACAGCATATATGTTAATGCCTTGTTTAAAAAGGTAGTGAGCCAAGGGTGCTATCTCTTTTGGGCCTGACTTATAACCATGAGAGATAACACAACCAATACTATTTTTTTCATTATAAAGTATAAATGGTTCGCCAACTTCTTTAGGTTTAGAATCAAATACTGAGTAAAATTTGTTATAGTCATATTTAAACTCTTTTTTATCACGGTTGTAGATAGTATATAAGACTTCCTTATTAACAAGGGCTAAATCTTTTTGAATCTGAGACTTTACTGTCCTATGAAGTTCTTTTAATATTATCGTCTCATTTATTAAAACTCTTAATATATTTTTCACCCGTATAGTATGAAATGTATACTCATTTTTAAAATTCTCTACATTAACTCTATATATCTTTTTGTCCATAGATTCTAAAATATTTTCGCTGATACTTAACGCAAATACATCATCAAATAGTTTATATGGTTCATCATTTAAAAGAGTATATATATTTGCATGCAAATCCTTACTCACATGGTAAGTAGCTGATCTTTTTAATTCTCTTGATATAAGATAAATCCTTCTTTTGAGTTCATCTAGTGTAAATGATCTATCTTCTAAATACTCTAAAGACAAAGCAAAAACATGCTCAAAAGTTATGAGTATATTTTTATATACCTCATCCATCATCAAGTTGATAAATGGAACTTTTATTTTCTCAATGAGGTTTGCATCATCTGTATCAATCCCAAGTCTTTGTAGTTCTCTTTTACTTTTTAGTAAATAAGCTTTTACATCTATAGCTTTTGAGAAATGAATATGAAACTGAGAATTCAGTAGTAGGTTACTCTCTATATCAATCTCTTCATTCAAATCATCAGAAATATCATCTATGTACTTATATGCAAATTCAGCAAGAGGGTTTGCACCTTTACTTATGGGTGTATAAGAGATATTAACTGGTACTATATGTGTATTGTAATAAGAGATATTTTCTTCGTCACCTAAAAGATATTTCTCTTTAAACTCTTGGATACTCTCTATATCGCAATTATTTTGTAATGCTAAATATTTTGTTTTCAATATTTCACTCTCTAAAGCCACAACAGCTGCACCTGTAAACATATCATGTAAACCAGTTTCATCTTCAATAAGAAAAGTATCTTTTGATAATAAAACTTTTTTACTTTTTATCATCGAACCCTCAGGGTATATCATCCAAGATGTACGACCGGTTAATAAGTCACCTAAAATCTTTTCATTTCTACCTTTATCTTCTGTAGATACTGTTCCTACCGCTGAGAGATACTCACCTAAAACTCCTTCAAAGATAGAGTGATCAGCAAGGGAGCGTACTTGAAAATCAAGTTTTTTATATAAGACATAAGGGAGTAAGAATGTCTCCATTCTTGTAAAATGATTGGCTACAAAGAGTGTTGGTAGCTTTTTATTTAAGTTTTCTTCCCCACTAAATGTTATGGAATTTGCCATAGCTGTCTCTACAAGAGAGAAAACAAATTGTGATGCATCATAAAGTCTATCTTTCATAGTCCTTACCCCTTTCTTGCAAAGTAATCTTCAAGTGTAAAACCATCGACTTGCACTACACTTTCTTGAAGGGACTTAGCCTCGAAGAGGGCCTTTTTTTCTTCTACGGAGATGATATCTAATCTAAGGGCTTCGTCTAAAGATTTATATATATTTTGTTTAGGCAGTTGTTTCTTTCGTATTGCTATTTTAATTTTTTTCATACTCGGTGCTACTTTTTCATGTAACTTAAATGCCACTTGTATATTCTTGTATGTACTAGAGTGGTAAATTCCATCTACAAGCTTATCTCTCATTTCAGAGTTAGTACTTATACTATCTGATAGTTTTTTTGACAAAGTATCATCTACCTCACAGCTTAGAGAATTAAGTTTCATATAATACTTAAATGGTGTAAAGAGAATTTTTAATATTCCTTTTTCAAAAAGATTTGCTGCTATTTCATTAAAAGCATTTTGTATAATACGGAGTTGTGCATCTCCAATATACTTTATAAAGTCATCATCTTCACTATTTTCAGCTCTATAGCGTCTCAGTGTTGCACTTAATAGGTACATACTGGAGAGAATATCTCCAAATCGTGCTGTGATTTTTTCATGCTGTTTTAAACCACCACCATAATAGGCCATCAGTAAATCAGTTAAAAAAGCAAATGTTGCACTACTCCATATGATTTTTCTCTCATAATAAGCAGCTACTCCCTCTGAGACAGGGCTATATATATACCCTCTACTTAGACTCAATAAAATCATCTTAAGCATGTTTCTCAAACTAAAACCTATATGAGAGAAAAATGCGCTGTCAAACTTTATAATATCCCCAGACTCAAGTGCTACAATCTCTTTATATGCAAAAGGATGACAACGAATAACACCTTGACCAAACTGTATAAGTGTACGTGTCATAATATTTGCACCTTCAACAGTAATTCCAATAGGTGCTCCCATATAAGCATGACCGAGTAAGTTCTTATTCCCTAAAGATATACCAGCACCACCGACAATATCCATAGCATCATTTATAGACTTTCTAAAGATTTCTGTTGAGTGGTACTTCATGACAGCATTTATAACTGCTGGTTTTTTCCCAGAGTCTATTGCCCCTAGTGTAAAGATACGAGCGGCATCTAACATATAAGTATTTGCAGCTAATCTTGCTAAAACCTCTTCTATACCTTCAAATTTTGATATAGATAAGCCAAACTGTTCCCTAATACTGGAGTATGATCCTGCAACTGCCGCTGATAGTTTTACACCACCAGAACTTGTAGATGGAAGTGATATACCTCGTCCAACAGACAGAGATTCCATCAACATCATCCAACCTTGAGAAACTCCACCTAAACCACCAATCACAGAGTCGAGTTTTATAACTACATCTTTCCCACTAATGGGTGAGTTAATAAAAGGTACTCCTAGAGGGTCATGGCGTTTTCCCTGTGTCACACCATCAAGACTAGAATCTACAAGTGCACAAGTAATGCCCAAGTTCTTTCCCCTAGCAAGTAATTCATCTGGATCATATAAAACAAATGCTAAACCTATAACTGTTGCTATAGAGCCTAATGTAATATAACGCTTATTAAAATTAAGTTGTATAAATATTTCTCCATTTCTTTCAAAAACTTCTCCATGTGAGGATATCGAAGTCGCATCACTTCCTGCTAATGGTTCTGTCAGTGCAAAACATGGCAACTCTCTACCATCGGCTAAACGTGGTAGATAGTACTCTTTTTGCTGATTTGTTCCATAACGAAGTATAAGTTCTGCTGGCCCTATAGAGTTTGGAACCATGGTAGTAATTGCTAATGTTTGAGAGTGAGAGGCAAGTTTTTGTATCACACAGGAGTGAGCTAGTGCTGAAAATCCTAGCCCACCATACTCTTTTGGAATTATCATTCCAAAAAAAATCTTATCTTTTAAGTATTGCCAAACCTCAGGGTTTAAATCTCGTTTTGCAAAAACCTCAAAATCATTTGTCATGGCACAGACTTCATCTACTTCTTTATTTAAAAATTGGTTTTCCTCATCAGTAAGTGATGGATAAGATTCATTAAAAATCTTTTTAAAATCAGGAGTTCCTGAAAAAAAGTCTCCATCAATCCAAATATCCCCAGCTCTTAAAGCGATCTTCTCTGTCTCTGAAATACTTGGCAGAAGATGAAGTTTTTTTATTAAAGAGACTAGTGGTGCAGATATAAATCTGGTTCGTAGTTTAGGTAACAGTAGTATCAGGTTTATTGGTATATATACTATCCAAAAGAGTGCTATTGGTGTAAATACAACAGCTATAAGAACTGCTAAAAGTAATGAGTTTATCCAAAATGACATCCCTCTATACCAAGTTGTCAGTAAAATAATTGTAATTAAACTGGAAATTAAAGAATCCATAGCTTATCCTTTATAAAAAGTTTCTTTATTTTGAGCCATACTGACTATAAGCTCTGATGATGCATATCTTTTACCATATTTTTCTTCAAAGTGAAGCAGTGATAAATGCACCTTTTCTATACCCATAGTATCTGCATATTTTAACAGTCCTCCACGGAATGGTGGAAATCCTGTACCCATAATCATTGCCATGTCTAAATCCGAAGCATTCTCAACTATACCCTCTTCTAAGGTGCGAGCAGCTTCATTTATCATAATAAGCATCGTTCTATCTATGATTTCATCATTATCAAACTTTTTATGGACGAATTGTAGAGATTTTAATGAAGGGTTTACAATTTTTTCTTTTCCATTATGAAGATAAAAACCTTTTTTATTTTTTTTACCGAGAAGTTTCATATCTATCAGTTTACTTAAAATTGGAGCTACCTCCATTCTTTTACCATACGACTCTTCTAAAACCTTTGAGACTTTATAACCAACATCAAGTCCCACCTCATCTGCTAAGATAAACGGGCCCATTGGCATTCCAAAATCTTCTATTGTTTTATCTATCTGCTCAATACTACCACCCTCTTCAAATAGTCTAGCACACTCATTAATATACGGGAGTAAAATTCTATTGACCAGAAACCCTGCACAATCTCCAACTAATACAGCTGTTTTTCCTGCATCTCTTGCCAGTTTTAGTGTAGTTGCTATCGTTTCATCTGATGTTTGTTTTCCAGCTATAATCTCCACAAGAGGCATTCTAGATACAGGATTAAAAAAGTGCATTCCAATAAAACGCTCAGGATGTTTCATATTTTCACTAAGCATCGTGATGGAGAGGGATGAAGTATTTGAAGCTATTATACAAGATTCTTTTATAAGGTTTTCTAAGTCTTTATAGACCTTTTGTTTTGTTTCTTTGTCTTCAACAACTGCTTCCACTACAAAGTCCATATTTCCAAAACCATTATAAGAGTCTGTATAGGATATATGATCCATTTTATGCTCAACTTCTCTTGAAGTAAGTCTTTTTCTTTTACGAATTGCATTATACGAGGCACTAATATGTTTAAAAGAAGCAGCTATTGACTCATAACTTCTTGCCTTTAATCTAACAGCTCTATCCATATTACTAAAGAGCCAAACTATTCCTCCACCCATTACACCAGAACCTATAACGGATGTTTGTATAATAGGAAGTGCTTTTATACCTTTATCTACAAAAGTATCATGTTTTAATCGCTCAGAAGCATAATATAAAGAGATCAGATTTTTAGAAATGTCTGATACACAGAGTCTTGCAAAAGCAAAAGCTTCGAAAGATAAAGCCTCATTTATAGGTAGTTTATCTGTCTCTTTAAAAAGTTTGATAACTTCTAAGGCAGCAGGGTACTTACCCTTAGTCTTTTTTATAACTGCTTTTTGTGCAAAATAGTATATAAGTTTAGGAGCAAAACGTTCAAGTAAGTTTTCTTTGTATCGTCTACCATCTATCTTTTTTCTTGTATTTTTATCTAAAATATCTTTTACAAAACTTTTCACTTTAAAGTCTAAGTATCCCTCTGGAACACAAGCATCAACTATTTTAAGCTTTTGTGCTTTTTTTCCATTTATCAACTTAGCACC
Source organism: Sulfurimonas sp. (assembly GCA_003978465.1). Classification (GTDB taxonomy): domain Bacteria; phylum Campylobacterota; class Campylobacteria; order Campylobacterales; family Sulfurimonadaceae; genus Sulfurimonas. Next base: position 7,299 of record QNZS01000041.1, read on the forward strand.
TAAAATAAGTTCTATAGATTTTTGTTTTCCTATCAGATATTTTAAATTTTGTGTACCACCAAAACCAGGTAATATTCCTAGATTCACTTCAGGAAGACCAATTTTTGTTTTTTTATTCTCTGTTGCTATACGGTAGTTACAGTTGAGTGCCAACTCAAAACCACCACCTAAACAGGCACCATCAATCACCGCCACAGTGAAAAATGGAAGTAAGGCAATCTTTCTTAAGATAATTTGACCACTTCTTACCACTTCATAAGAAACGTCTTCATCTTGGAGTGCTTTTATCTCTGAGATATCAGCCCCTGCAATAAAAATATCTTTTTTTGCACTCTTAAAAAGTAGTACATCTATATCTTTTGCAGTTTTTAACTTATCCAAGATACCTTCAAGTTCTTTCATTACTTCAATGCTAAGGATATTTACATTCGAATTTTCCATATCAAATAGTAATGTCGCAATTTTATTTTTTATACTTAAGTTAAAAGCTTTCATTATTCCACCTCCAGTATCATAGATGCACCTTGTCCACCACCTATACAAAGAGTTGCTAAACCAAGGTTCTTGTCTCGTCTTCGTAACTCTTTTAAGGTATGAATAACCAAACGTGTTCCAGTCATTCCAACAGGATGACCAAGGGCAATTGAGCCACCATTTACATTAAAAATATTTGTATCAATACTACCTAGTGCTTCAGTCCGTCCAAGATGTTGATTTGCATATTTTTTAGATTCAAATGCTGCGAAATTTGCTAGTACCTGAGAAGCAAAAGCTTCATTAAGTTCTATGAGTTCAAAGTCATTCATAGTGACTTTACTCATCTCAAGAAGTTTTGCTGTTGAGTATGCTGGCCCTAAACCCATTCTAGCAGGGTCTAAACCTGCATATGTATACTCCCTCAAATACCCTAAGGGTGTTAAACCCATCTCTTTAGCTTTTGATTCACTCATCAAAACAACTGCTGCTGCAGCATCTGAGATTTGAGAAGAATTTGCTGCAGTTACAGTTCCATTTTTTTTATCAAAAAATGCTTTTAATTTAGAGAGTTTTGCCATACTCTGTCCATAACGAATACCATCATCATCACTCATCATCAAACCTTTTGATGCATCATAAATGATAGGAGCTATCTCTTTGGAAAATATATTGTTTTTTTGTGCAGTCTCTGCTTTTTGATGTGAAAGAAGTGCATATTCATCCTGTTCTTTTCTGCTGATACCAAAATCTTGAGCTAATATTTCAGCCGTTGAGCCCATCATTAGTCCACTTAATGGGTCAGTTAAACCCTGCATAAGTCCTATAATGGGCTTTAAGTGTGAGGGTGTAAAACTACTCAATGTTTTGAGTTTCTCTAGTGAAGACTTTGAATGAAAAAAAGCTTCAAATAGTGCAGACATCTTTTTGTTAAACATAAGAGGAATATTACTCATACTCTCAACACCACCAGCCATATATATCTCACCACGACCAGCTAAAATCTTTTCACTTGCACTTGTTATAGCCTCCATCCCAGAAGCACAGTTTCTATGAACTGTATAGGCAGGAATTTTTTCACTAAAACCTGCTTTTAAAGCTATAACCCTTGCTATATTTGCAGCATGTCCAGGTTGTGCAACATTCCCTATAATCACCTCATCATAACTCTCAAAATCGATACCAACTCTCAAAGCCAGTTCCGATACAACAAAGGAACCAAGAGATTCAGCTTGCAAATTTTTTAGTTTACCCGAAGCTTTTCCTATAGGAGTTCGAAGTCCATCTATAATTGCGATTCTCTCTTTCATAATACTTCTCCATATAATGATTTTATCTGTTTTTCATACTTTTCATATACTGCGCTACGTGAGACCTTCATAGAGGGTGTTAATATATGATTTTCAATAGTAGGCTCATCTTTTACTATCAAGTATTTCCTTACTTTTTCTTCGTGACTCAAGTGTTTATTTACCTGACTCACTATCTCTTGTATAAGGTTTTGTATTATTTTTAAATTATGAAGTTCATCTATATTTTTATAGTAGATTTTTTTTTCTTTGACATACTCTTCTATCACAGGGATATCTAAAAAGAGTAAGACACTGATAAAGGGTTTGTTATCTGCGATGACTACGGCATGGTCGCACCATCTGTTTTGGGTGAGGAGTTGTTCTATATGTACAGCTGCTATGTATTTTCCATTGGAAGTTTTAAAGAGTTCTTTTTTACGCCCTTGTATACTTATGTACCCATCTTCATCTAATGAGGCTAAGTCTCCGGTATGAAACCATCCATCCTTGTCAATAGCCTCTGAAGTTTTAACCTCTTGTTTATGATAACCCAGCATAACAGAATCACCCCGTGTTAATAGCTCACCATCAGAAGTAATTTTTACTTCTGAGTTTTCATATGCTCTACCACAGGTATAAGCTTTTTTACTCATGGGTGAGTTCGTACATATAACAGGCGATGTCTCAGTCAAACCATAACCTTGGTAAATTTCAAGTCCAATGTTTGTAAAAAAACGTTCATTTTGTCTACTGAGTGGTGCTCCTCCGCAGATAATATAATGCATATTACCACCAAAGGCTTCTAACATCTTGGTATATACAAGTTTGTTAAATATAGACGTAAAAATAGTAGAACTCTTTATATTTTTATTGTCAGCTTCACTTAGTGCTAAGGTTAGTATAATTTTTTTTAGAAATGATGCACTTACTGCTGCATCATGCATCTTGATATAAATCTTTTCTAGTACTCTTGGAACTACTGTCATAAGAGTTGGTTTAACATCTTTCATTAAATTACCGATATTTTTCACATCATCTGTAAAAAAGATACTAATACCAGAGACAAGATAATAAGACATCACCATTCTCTCAAATATATGAGCTAAGGGTAAAAAGCTAAGTGTTCTGTCTTTCTCAGTAAGTGGAAACTGTAGAGATGTGTTTTTGAGCTGTGTTATGATATTGTTATGGCTTAACTCCACACCTTTAGGTGTACCTGTGGAACCACTAGTATATACAATTGTTGCACAATCATTTTTATCTATCTTGTTTGTACTTTTTTTGGGCTCGACATCTATAAAAGTCTCAAAATCAATGCTATTTGTATTATGTGTCTCGATATTATGTGTTACGATTAACTTCATGGAACTTAAATGTTGTTTTGTTTTATCGTAACACTCTTGTGAAGCGATATATATAAACTCTATCTCTGCATCTTTGAGTTGGTATATAAAATTCTCAGAAGATATATTAGCAAACATTGGCACACTAATAGCACCAATATCTTGCAGGGCATAATCTACCATGAGCCAAAAAGGTGATGAGTTAGATACGATAGCAACATTTATACCCTGTCTTACCCCAGCCATCTTAAATGCAGAGGAGAGTTTATATATGTTTTGTACAAATTGCTCTGAGCTTACACTCTCCCAATGACCGTTCTTGAGATAGTTCATAAAACTATTATTTGCAATATTTTGTTCTACATATATTGGTATATCTTGTAGTGTAGTTAAATCTAACATGGTGAACTCCATTGTTAATTTTAAAACATTTTATCACTATATGGTACAACCTTTATATTATTATATTTCTTAAGATATCATATAAAAGATTATTATATTTTCTTAATATTATGATATTGTTTATCAAAATAATATATTCTCCAGCGAAACTTAAAAACACAAGACATCTTCATGAGTTTTAAGTTTGAAGAAAATTTAAATGCATTACAGAGTAAAAGTCAGGATATGTTTAGTGTCTTAAATACTACCTAAGACATAGTAGGCCAAACATCTAAGCTGCATAAATTTGGTTTTTCTGATAAAGTACAAAAACTAATAGAGAGAACACAAAAATACTTACTCCATCAAAGATCGATCTTTCCGGTATTTAGATAGTATTAGCAATCTCAAAAGCTAAAAACTTGACTTTTTTAGCTTAGTTAGTGTAAAATTACATTAATTAATAAGGTTTGAAAGATATCTTAGCAAATCTCCCCTACATAAAAAAATCACACTATTAAGGCAGACATTTATATGAGTGAAAATTCTTCACAGCAACCTCGTAACAACCAAAAACCTAAAAGTAATCGTAGCAACAATTCAAAACGCACACATACACCTGTAAAAGGTTCAAGTATTGATGACCTACGTATAAAAAGCATTGAAGAATTAATCTCTATTGCTGATGCATTAAAAGTTGAGCACCCTCAAGAGCTTAAACGCCAAGATGTTATTTTTGAAATTTTAAAAGCACAAACTGAGCAGGGTGGTTTTGTTTTATTTTCTGGTATCTTAGAAATCATGCAAGATGGTTATGGTTTTATTCGTTCTATCGATAAGGCATTTAATGAGTCTGTAAATGATGCCTATGTTTCAAACACTCAGATAAAAAGATTCGCACTTCGTAATGGTGATGTTGTCACTGGTCAAGTAAGACCTCCAAAAGACCAAGAAAGGTATTATGCACTTATCAAGATAGAAGCGGTAAATGATCTGCCACCTGAAGAGTCTAAAAAACGTCCTCTATTTGAAAATCTTGTTCCACTTTATCCAGAAGAAAGATTTCAACTAGAGTATCGGGAAAAAGGTTTAACAGGTCGTATGCTTGACCTTTTCTCTCCTATAGGTAAAGGGCAACGTGGTCTTATCGTAGCCCCACCTCGTTCAGGTAAAACAGAACTACTTAAAGAGATAGCTCATGGTCTTACACATAACCATCCAGAAGTCGACTTACTCGTTCTTCTTGTTGATGAACGTCCTGAAGAAGTTACAGATATGGAAAGAAGTGTTAAGGGTGAGGTTTACTCTTCTACTTTTGATATGCCTGCAAAAAACCATGTTAAAGTTGCAGAGATGGTTATAGAAAAAGCGAAACGTAGAGTTGAAATGGGTAGAGATGTAGTAATCCTTCTTGACTCTATCACTAGACTTGCTCGTGCTTATAACACAGTAACTCCTTCAAGTGGTAAAGTACTCTCTGGTGGTGTTGATGCGAATGCTCTTCACAAACCTAAGCGTTTCTTTGGTGCTGCTCGTAATATTGAAAATGGTGGAAGTCTTACTATCATCGCAACAGCACTTGTAGATACTGGTAGCCGTATGGATGAAGTTATCTTTGAAGAATTCAAAGGTACTGGAAATATGGAAGTTGTTCTTGATAGAAAAATCGCAGATAGACGTATTTATCCTGCAATCGACATCCTTAAATCAGGAACTCGTAAAGATGACTTACTTATTAATAAGGCTGATTTACAAAAAGTATTTATCCTTAGACAGATGATTCATAAACAAGACAACGAAGTTGAAGCACTCAAGTTTGTTTACACTACTATGGGTAAAAAAGCTACAAATCAAGAGTTCCTTGATAGTATGAATACGGATAAATAAGTTTTTTACTTTTTTTATATCAGTGATGCTTAATGCTCACTGATATATTTATTCAGAACTACTTACTGTAGTAAATTCTTCTCCACTCTCATTGTATATCAACTAGAATGCTTCCACAAAAAAATTTATCGTCTTCACATAGATGCTCATAACTTACAATCATTACCACATGTAACTGTTCTCATTATATTCAGATAGTCGATAATACATTTTAATATATATCTCATATCTTAACTGCTATAATCCTTTTACTTTAATGTTGGAGACTAAGTATGAAAGTAGGTGTTTTTGATAGTGGTATCGGTGGGTTAACTGTTGTTAAGTCACTCCTAGAGCACCAACTTTTTGAAGAGATTATCTACTTCGGGGATACAGCTCGTGTCCCTTATGGAAGTAAAGATAAAAGTACCATTATTCGCTACGGTATAGAAGCTGTAGAATTTTTCAAAAACTTTGAACTTGATATGATTATAGTCGCTTGTAATAGTGTAAGTGCTTATGCTCTTGATGAGATGAATGAAAGTGCATCTTGTCCTGTGATAGGTGTTATTGAGCCAGGTGTACTGGCTACTGCGAATGCTTTAAAGGACAAAGACTCTAAGGTTCTCATCCTTGGAACACATGCAACTATTAACTCAAAAGCATATGAGATAGGGTTAAACGCACTCGGATTTAATTCTCTTGAATCTAAAGCGACTCCTCTTTTTGTACCTCTTGTTGAAGAAGAGATACTCAGCGGTGAGATACTAAACGCAACACTCAAACACTATTTTGCAAATACTGAGGCTCCAAATGCTGTCATACTTGGTTGTACACACTTTCCTCTTCTCGCTCCAGTACTCAGTACACACTTTGGGATGAATACAAAACTTATTCACTCAGGTGATGCTATAGTTGAGTACCTTGAGAACAAGTTTGACTTTTATAAACAGTATGCGAACCCTGCTCTTAAGTTTTTTGCCTCAGAAAATCCCGAGTCTCTGCGCCGAACAGCGAAGAAGTGGCTCGATGTCTAAAAGAATCTCTATCTTTGGTTATGGCACAACTACAAAACCACTTACAAAACACATAAAAAATGCAATCTTTTATGATGATACATGTACTGAAGCCTACGGTGGGATAAACCGCTCTTTTGTGCGACCCTCATCTGAGTTTGATGCGAACTTTTCCGACCTTGAGATAACAAGTCCAGGTATTCCTCCAAGTAATCCTCTTATCAAAAAAGCAAGAAACCTCATAAGTGAGTATGACTACTTTAAAGATGTATACAATTTTAAAATATGGATCAGTGGAACAAATGGTAAAACAACCACTACTCAAATGATGCAACATTTACTAGCTGATAAGGGTTCTCTGTCAGGGGGCAACATCGGAGTACCTCTAGCAGACCTAGATCAAAAAGCTCCTATATGGATACTTGAGACTAGCTCTTTTACTATGCACTATACAAATGAGGCTAGCCCAAATATTTATGCTCTCCTTCCAATAAGTCCTGACCATATAAGTTGGCACGGAAGCGAAGAAGAATACATAGCAGATAAACTAAAACCCCTAAGTATGATGAAAAGTACCGATAAAGCAATAATTCCTGAAGCTTTTAAAGATGTTGAGACACGAGCAGAGCTTATCACCTACAAAGATGAAAATGACCTAGCAAGAATCTTTAACATAGATGCAAGTCGTGTGAACTTCAAAGGTGCATTTCTCGCAGATGCACTACTTGCAATGGCAGTTGATAAAATACTTTTTGATAGAGTCGATTATGCGAAAATAAATTCATTCATTTTAGACCCACATAGACAAGAAGAAGTGCGTGATACAAGAAATCGACTCTGGGTAAATGATACAAAAGCGACAAATATAGATGCAAGTGTAGCTGCACTTAAACGCTATGAAAACTCTTTTATTCATCTTATCTTAGGTGGAGATGACAAGGGCGTAGATTTGAGGGAATTCTTTGAGTTTTTAAAAGAAAAAAAAATAAAACTCTACAATATTGGCTCAAACAAAGACAAACTCTCAAAACTCGCACAAGAATATGCATTAGACTTCATAAAATGTAAAAACCTTGTCTCTGCCATACAAGAGATAAGTATAAATCTAAAAAAAGATGAAGTAGCCCTTCTCTCTCCGGCTGCTTCTAGTCTTGATGAGTTTAGTTCTTATGCTGAACGTGGTGATTTATTTAAAAGCACCATCAAAGATATCTAGGATTAAATAATCTTTTAACGCATTAAATGCTAAAATGATTTCAATTAAAAACGGAGTCATTTTTGAAAGCAGCATCTGAAGTATTAGCAAGAAAATATCGTCCCTCAAATTTTGATGAGTTAATCGGTCAAGAGACTATTACTCAGACTCTTTCTCTCGCACTTGACTCAAATAGACTCTCTCATGCTTACCTTTTTTCAGGTCTTCGAGGAAGTGGTAAAACTTCTACTGCTCGTATCTTTGCTAAGGCTCTTATCTGTGAAGAGGGTGTCAGTCATCACCCTTGTGGTAAATGTTCTAACTGTCTTATGGCTGTTCAAGGTCGACATATGGACATCATCGAGATGGATGGTGCTTCTAGTAGAAAGATAGACGACATCCGTGACTTAGTTGAACAGACAAAATACAAACCAGCTATTGCTAGATATAAAATATTTATCATCGATGAAGTACATATGCTCACAAAAGAAGCGTTTAATGCTCTTCTAAAAACACTAGAAGAACCACCAGAATATGTGAAGTTTATATTAGCAACAACAGACCCTCTTAAACTACCAGCAACTATTTTAAGTCGTACTCAACACTTTAGATTTAAAAGTATCGCTACAAACAAGATAGTAGACCATTTAGCACATATTTTACAGCTTGAAGACATAGAATATGAAACAGATGCTTTAGAGATTTTAGCGAGAAGTGGTAGTGGTAGTCTTAGAGATACTCTTACACTACTAGACCAAGCTATCATCTACTCTAAAAGCCATGTTGATGTTAGAACAGTTACAGATATGTTAGGGCTTGTTGACCCTAAGTTTATAGACGAGTTATTTGATTCTGTATTTGCTAAAGACTACGGTGCTTTAGTTGAAAAAACTAAAATATTAGAAGACTATGAGTCTGAAATGGTTGTTGATGAACTCATAGCTTACTTAAAAGAAAAAATGTATAATCATGACTCACTTTTCTCAACTCTTGTCCTTGATAGGTTTTTTAGAATTTTAAGTGACTCTAAGTACCTCTTTAGTGTAAATGCAGATGGTAGTTTTGTACTTTCACTTATCTTCTTTAAGATGGTTGAAGCCCTTCGAATTCGTGAGATTGACCAGATGATTGAATCATTTCAAAAAGATGTAGAACACCCACAAATATTAACACCTCAAACTTCAATCATCAAGATACAATCTGCTACGCCCGAAGTAGCTCCTGTTATTTCAGATGAACCAAGTCAAGCCCCCCTTGAAGTACCTATACAAATGCTTGTACAAGCAAAAATCATAGCAGTAAATCCGCATCAAGTGACTTTTGATACTCTTGTTGCTAAAATAAATGATAGAAACACTCAACTAGGTGAGTGTTTTAGAAAAAATATTAGTTTTATCTCATATGAGAACAATACACTTACATGGGAAAGCTGTGCAGATGAAGAGTGTAAAAAAGCACTCAAACATGGCTATGGAGTCATCAAACAACTAGTTCGTGAAATCTTTAGTTTTGAAACGCAGATAAAGGGTATAAGCTGCAGTAAACCGCTAGAAGCAGAAGAAGCAATACAAATACCAGAGCATGAGGCTGCAGATACTGTACATGAATCACAAAGCACATCCATGATAGAAGATGTTGAAGTAGGTGGAAATACTTCTTGTGTAGCTAATTGTGATGATCCTGCTCCACTTGATGAGACTAATGGAGTTGACATAACACAAGAACCAATGGTCAAACGTGCTATAGAGATGTTTGAAGCAAAAAAAGTTACTGTTCAGTCAAAAATCTAGTCAAAAAATATCTCATTACAAGATAAATGAGCACTCTCACAAAACAGCAATATATCTTCGTAGGGAGTGACATTACGTTTTTTCATAGTTGCAAATCTTGCTTGATTTATTTTGAGTATACTTGAGACATCTTTGTCTAAGACTTTTCTTTTTATATCATTTGATAAATATATTTTTAACCTAACTATAATAGCTCTAAAGTCTCTCATCAATCGCTCTTTTTATTATATTTTTAAAAATATAACCAATAAAAATTAGTTTTGTAAAAAGTATTGCATTTTGCTATTTTTTAGAGCTCTTTTTATCTTTTTGTACAAGGCGTTTTGTTATATTTTTTAAACCAACAGCGATTTTGAGAAACTCTGAATAGTGTTTAATCTTCAAAGTTTTTTGATAGTTTTTATTTTCTGATATCTCATAAATATACTCAGATACTACATCTAAATCTTCATAGACTCTATTCCGTAAACTCTTTAAAATGAAGTAAGTGACAATCATTAAAACAAAAAACACCAATGATATTTTTAACCATACAAGGTTAAAAGCGTCTAGTATTTCTTCAATTAGGTGTGGTTCACTTAGTACAAGAGAGAGAATAAAATGTTTGGAAAGTCCGTAAGAGATAAGGAATAGAAAGAAAAAAACTCCTATAAATATTAAAATTATTTTAAAAAAAATATCATTTTTTAATTTTTTCATCTATTTTACCTTTCTCATACCTTATCATTGTATCAAAAATAGAAGAACAGTTTAAGTATAATTGCTTTATAATTTTAGTATCTATAAAGGATAAAAGCATGTTTGTTTCATCATATAGTACTTATGTCGATACCGCTGTTACAAAAAAGATTCAAGCCGATAGAGTTATAAAACCCATAAAAGAAATGGAATCTTTCGCTTCAAAACTTTTACAGAATAGACAAAAAAATGTTTTGACTAACTCTAAGATTCCTCTAAACTATGTCTCCAACTACAAGTTACTTAACAATCAACAACTCTTAGACCAACAGACAAATCAACAAATTACAACTACACTAAAGTTCTCAAAACTTAGTGCTATGAGTAAATCAAAAATATCATATGAAGAAAATACTAAAATGTTCTCTTTTCTTATAAAACCAAAAGGTACGATAAACCAAACACCTAAACTAGATAAAAATCTTCCTACCAAAGCACAAGAAGACCAAGAGTCCTTTATGAAAGTGAAAATGCTCAACACTTATATTGCTAACGATAACTACTTTAAAGTTACTGCAGCTTAAGTCTCTAACCAAGCCTCACTCTTAATCACTTTTCCATCACAAAACTGTTTTATCTTATAAGCTTTAGTACACTTTCCACTTGAAAGTTCCATAATAGCAATTTGTAAAATACTTTTACACTTTTTTGGAATGTCAAAATGTCCTTTCATTCCTGTTAAAAAGTTCTTTAATGGTACTTTCTTATCCATACCTATAACATTATCTCTACACCCTGTAAGGCCTATATCTGTTAGGTAGGCAGTACCCTTAGATATTTGAAAGTCATCTGTACTTACATGAGTATGAGTACCGATGATTCCGCTCACTCTTCCTTGAAGTAACATCATCATCCCACGTTTTTCACTTGTAGCTTCTGCATGAAAATCTATAAAGATATTTGTAACACCCTCTTCTTCTAAACGCGTTACCTCTTTAAGTGCACAGCGAAAAGCATTATCTGAATAAGGCATACCATAGTGCCCCATAAGGTTAAGAACTGCTATCTTCTCACCATTTATTTCATATGTTTTACAACCAGTTCCACTTACTTCCTCAGGATAGTTGTGTGGACGAAGTAACTCATGTGTATCAAAAAGGGGGATAATGTCTTTTTTATCCCAAGAGTGATTTCCCCCACTCATTACATCAATGCCATAGGAGAAAAGTTCATTACAGTTTTTAGCACCTAAACCAAAACCATGAGAGGCATTTTCATAATTAACTATGATAAAATCAAGCCCCTCATCTTCTCTTAATTTTGGTAAATACTTTTGAAGCATATCTCGACCTGGACGACCGACGATATCTCCGATAAATGCTATTTTCATATTTTTCTTTTTTAGAATTATATCGAAATTTACTTTTTTCCATGTGCTAAATTACAAAGATATTCTTTTCTGATATACTTAAATTCGTTACTATCTTTCATTCTTTGCGATATAGGTGTAAAAATTGGGACTAGGTCTGCATTCTTTTTATGTATAAAGTGATATGATTTTAAAGTCTTCAGATTTTTACTCACAACTTTAATGTCAGAATATTTATATCTATACATTATATTTAAACTGGCTAGTTTAGGGCACACCATTATCTCTACTTCATCTTTTTCTAAACTTTCCATCACTTCTTTAAAACTATTTTTATAAATTTTATCGTACTCTTTTGTTACATACTCTATAAACTTTTTACCTTTTTAAGTCACTAAGAGAGTTGATAAAGATTTTTTATTTTTACAAAACCTTAGGTTTATTGTTACGCAGATAAAACAGAGTACACTTTATGATGTCATCATCATCTCTACTCTTAGACTGTATAGTCTCTTTTGCTTCGTTAGCATATGTAATCGTCACATTTTGTCCATAGTTACTAATGCTTTTTATCTTCTTATCAAGGGCTAAAAGTTTTATAACCATAAGTTCAAAGAACTGTTTTGTTGGCATATCTAACTCACCAAAACGGTCTATAATCTCTTCTTCTATCTCATATATCTCTACAACACTCTCACACTGAGAAAGACGTCTATATATATCTAAGCGCAGCCTATCTTCAGTGACTACCTCATCTGATATATAAGCACTAATAGTAAGTTTTATATCTACCTTAGCACGCTCACCCTCTTGAGTATTAGAGAGCTCTTTTATAGCATCTTCTAACATTCTTAGATAGAGTGAATAACCTATATTTTTGATATGTCCACTTTGAGCATCACCTATAAGATTACCCCCACCACGGATTTCTAAGTCATGCTGGGCTAAAACACTACCACTTCCTAAAAATGAGTTAGACTCTAAGGCCAGTAGGCGTTTTTTTGCCTCATCTGTTAACCCTTCTTTATTTTTAACTATAAAATAAGCGAAACCCTCAACACTACCACGTCCAACACGGCCACGTAATTGATGCAGGTCTGCTATACCAAATCTATCTGCGCCATCTACTAAAATAGTATTTACCTTAGGCATATGGATACCCGACTCGATTATAGATGTTGCTATCATTAGGTCATACTCGCCTGCTTCAAATTTTAGTAACTCTTTTTCAGTCTGTACTGCTGATATTTTAGAGTGAAGCATAACTATTCTAAGTTCAGGTAAAAGAGCTTTAAGTTCACCTAGTTTTATAGGCATATGATCAATGGAGTTATGAACATAAAAAATCTGTCCACCACGGCGAAGTTCCCTGAGGATAACTTCTTTTATAAGTTTCTCATCATACTCTTTTACAAAGGTTCTCACACCTTGCCGTTCACTTGGAGCTGTAAGAAGTTGTGACATTGTTTTTATTGAGCTCATCGCTTGATTAAGCGAACGTGGTATTGGAGTAGCACTCATTGAGAGTAGGTGTACATTATGATATAGCTCTTTTATACGCTCTTTTTGTTTTACACCAAACTTATGTTCTTCATCTATTATCACAACTCCGAGTTTTTTAAACTCCAAACCAAAGAGAGAATGTGTCCCGACAACTGTATCTATCTCTCCAGATGCTAAACCTTTAATAATTGCATTTTTATCTTTTGTGCTTACAAACCTATCTAGTTTTGCATAACGAATACCAAGCTCCGAAAAACGCTCATCTAAAGAGCGCCAATGCTGTGCAGAGAGTAGTGTTGTTGGCACGATAAATGCAGACTGATAACCAGACTTAAAAGCTGCAAAAATTGTATTTAGTGCTATTTCTGTCTTTCCAAAACCTACATCACCACTGAGCAACCTGTCCATTATATTTCCCGTAGACATTTGTCCTAGTATATCTTTGACTGCGTTTATTTGGTCTTGTGTATACTCAAATCCGGCAAGTGCTTGAAAGTCTTTGAGTTGGGATTTATTTAGATTTATTTTTGGTGCTTTTATAAGTGCTCGTGCTGCGGCTGTGTTTACAATCTGACCTGCAATTTCAAGGAGACGTTTTCGTACCTTTGCTTTGAGTTTTCCAAAATTTCCTTTACCTAATCTATCAAGTACTGGTGTAGAACCTCCACTTGCTATGTAGCGGTCTATAAAATCAAGGTTTTCAACTGGTAGAAGAATCTTATCATCACCCACATACTTAATGACTATAAAGTCTTTTATACCACCAAGGATCTCTGTTTGCTCTATTGAATCAAAGATTCCTACACCATAATCCTCATGAACAACATAATCACCTTTTTTTAAGTCATCAAGTAAAATAGCACTTTTTCTACGTCTACGTTTTTTATCAGGCTTGTTAAGACTTATAACAATCTCATCAGGTGTTAAGATGTTTAAAATATAGCCTGCTGTCACCTGAGTGATATTTGAAGTATCATATATTCCAGCTTGTTTGATAGTCGCTGTGTTTGCAGCTATGACAGTTATCTTTTTATCTCTATGTACATGTAAAAGATGTTCTGCATTTACTACAACAAGTTCTTTTACATCATCATTTTGAGGAAGAACTTCTAGATTAAAGTTTTCTCTACTAAGAACTGGATTATTTATACCATATGCATCTTTTAAAAGATTATCAAGGTTTTTACTCAGTCGAACATTTTTGTTCTCTAAGAAATTCTCTGCACTCTTTTCTAAATGCCAGAATCCAAGAGAAGAGATGTCCTTACTCATAGCATCGAAATCACTATTTGTCACCTTGGTACTTAAGGCATTAAAAGCTTGCTCATTTAGGGAGTAAAAAGCACTACGTATCTCTATAAGATCTAGTTCATCACCCAGTGTCCTTTGTGATTCAAGTTCAAACTCTTTTATCTGCTCTATTTCAGTATCAAAAAAGGATATACGAAAAGGATTTTTACTTGCAGGGATATATATATCTAAGATATCACCACGATGACTTATTTCTCCCTCAACTTGTACCATGTCCACAAAGGTATATCCCCAAAAGAGCATCTGTTCTTTAAATAACTTGAGATTTACTTCACTACCGAACTCTAGTGTAGTTGTAGTGAATAACTCCTCTTTTGGTAAAGGAAAAAGAAGTGTTTTTAGGGGTGAGATAATGAGTGGTTTTTTCTTTGCTTTATGGTAGCAAGAGAGAGCAAAAAAAAGCTCGTGAAGTTCTTCTTTGTAAGAACGTAAGTCATCTCCATAACTAGCACGAAAATCTGGAAAAACAATTGTATCTTGTTTAAAATACTGTGTAACACACTCTAGTATTTCTGCCTCTTTAGCATCTTCACAGATTAGAACTTCAAGAGGCTCTTTATTTTCTGTTTTAAAGTAATTAAATAGTGCTGTTTGTGACATTAAACTTTTGTTTTTTCGAGAGCTAGCTTAGCATCTTTTACTATTGAGTTTCCTTCAAAAATTCCCTTTGATCCAATAATGAGTTCAGAAGCAATAATCTCACCACATACATGTCCTGTAGCTTTAATCTCAACAGTTTTTGCATCAATACTACCCTCAATAAAACCTTGAACTACTAACTTCTCAGTTACAATACTACCCTTTACATGTCCATTTTTCCCAACATTTACTTCTTTAGATGATTTAATTATACCCTCTAGTTCACCGTCTATATATAAATTACAAGAGAGATTTATTTCTCCTTTAATTTTTGTGCCTGCGGTAATAATTGTTGTATTTGAGTTGCTTGTATTCTCAGATGGCCTGTCGCCATTATTAAAGATTGCCATGGTATTTTATTTTCCTTTTTAAATATCTCATCATAATTCTTTTGCGTCCACTTTATAAAGTAAAATGGATTTACATTTCTGTGTATAAATCTAATCTCATAGTGCAAGTGAGGGCCATTACTTATCCCTGTGTTACCGGTGTATGCTATTAGTGTACCTTTTTTTACAAATGTACCTGATTTTACCACAGTTTTGTTTAAATGCCCGTAGTATGTTTTAAAGCCATATGCATGTTCTAGTATAACTAAACGTCCAAAACCACTTTTCTTATGATATCCTGACCACTCAACAATAGCATCTGCTGGAGCATAAACAGCTGTGTTCATAGCTGCTTTCATATCACTACCCCTATGAAATTCACGCTTATTTAATGTTGGGTGTGTTCTATACCCATAACGACTAGTAATTCCATGGTACTCTATAGGAGAGCCATTTGGGATAAGTTGCATTAAAACTGCACGATGTTGTGAATCAATCTTTGTTGCACTGACTCTCTCCTCTATAGAAGATTGTGCCATTGGTTTAAGACCGATTAGTACCTCTATTTCGGAAAGTGAATCTGAGAGTTCGTGGAGTTCTTTTTTCTTTTTATCAAGAGAGTTATTTGTGACCTGCATGTTTTTTTGTAAGGCTAAGTTTGTCTCTTTAATATCTTGGTAGGCTTTTAAAACACCATCTCGTTTAAGTTCTATGACTTCAACACTATGGTTAAGATAAAGAATAGTTCCTACAGCGATAAAAATCATACTTAGTATAAATACTGAAGCATATAAAAGTGCTTTTTTTACAAAATGGTGTACATTAAATTGTTTAACACCATTATCATCATGAATAGTAATTGTAAAATGATTATCCATTCATCACCTTTAAAAAAGCTTCAGCTACACTAAATGAGCCAAATACTAAATATTTCTTACTTCTGTTTATATGTTTAAAATGAGAATGTTTAATACTCATGTCATCTAGTACTTTTTGCAATACCTTAACTGATACTTTTCTCTCATCTTTTATGTTTATAATTTCTACATCATTTATGATCGGTTTTAAAACACATAAAATTTCTTCATAGTTTTTATCTTTGTAACTATTATAGACTAAAGTATATTTACACTCTTTTAAACTATCTACAATAGCTTTAGCAGCTAGAGTATTGTGTCCTACATCCAGTAAAATATTTTCACTTACCTGCGTTAAACGCCCATAAAGTTTAGCATTATTAAAATCTTCTACTTTATACTCTATATTTAAGAACTTTAATGCACTTATTGCTAAGCAAAGGTTTTGGACTAGATAAGGTACAAGCTTATTATTATGAGTTATTGTTTTAATTTTTTTTCTATCTTTCTCTTGTATATATGTCTCAAGACCTTTGATTGAGATCCCATACTCTTCTTCTAAGTCTTGTGCTACTTCATATACTTGTTTATGCTTTTGAGCCGCTATTACTGCATGTTTTTGAACTGCCTTTAACTTGGTTGTAGCAATAGCTTTTATAGTTGAGCCTAAAAAGGCTTCATGGTCTATATCTATGGGTGTAACAAGTGTAAGTACTTTAGTAAATACGGCAGTAGCATCATGTTCACCTCCGAGTCCTGCTTCTAAGACAATATAGTCCATCTCTTTATATATAAGCATCGCTAAAAATGTTGTATACTCAAAATAACTGAGGGAATCTGCATCTTCTTTTGAGAGAAGATGTAGAAGCTCTTTATGTGCACTGTTTAGTACATCAGTACTGACACAAGAGCCCTTAAGCCAAATGCGTTCATTAAACTCTAAAATATGTGGAGAAGTATAGTGTCCAACATTATAAGAAAGGTTATGTAATGCTGTTGCTAAAAACCGACCAGTAGTGCCTTTACCATTTGTTCCAATGAGATGAATTATCTTAGGAATTTTTAGTCTGTCTTTAATTTTTTCATATACTTTTGGCATACGAGTATAATCAATTTCATCATAAAAGAGAGGTTTATTGTTTAAAAAAGTCTCTAGCATTACTTTTTCGGAAAATACAGCTTCACCTTTCGTATCTGTTTCCCTCAGTATTTTCATAAACTCTTCCCCACAAAAATGTCCAACAACATCAACTGTACGACACTCTTTTTTTAGTATTTTTGTAAAAGGCTTCTGTATAAAAGTCCGGAGTAAGTAGTTTTTTCTCTAATTTTAATCTTTTAACTACATTATTTACAATAGCTTGAATTGTCATTTCATTCCCTTATTTTACTTGTGAACCTTCTGCTGATACTTGTGTAATAAATGCTGAAATTGCTTTAAATGAACTAAACTTAATAGCATCAAAACGCTCTTTATCTGTGAGTACAGAGTTTGGAACAACAGAAAAGTCATATGTACCTCTTGAGGTATAGATCTTTTTGAGGTCTTTACTCTCTCTTGAAATCATTAAGGTTATTTTAGCACGATATGCGATAATAAAACCATCGGTGTTATACTGCAGTGGTGAATACGATGGAGTACTCATATTTATTACTAAATGTGTTGTTGCATATCTTCTTTCAACTAAAGAGGCATGAAAAACTGCTATAATTGCCTTATCTACAGCATCCTTTACAATTAAACTGTTTTGAGGATCAGTTTGTGAAATAACTATACTTGTACTTATTTTATTTCCTAATATTTCCTTAGCATACTTAGAACTTGGTTTATACCCACAATTACTTATACTTACTGTTATAATAATCACTAAAAGTAATATACTAATTTGTGAGTATTTTTTCATATTTAGCCCTTTATCACTAAGTTTACAAGTTTTTTAGGAACTACAATCTCTTTTACAAGCTCTTTACCCTCTAACCATTTTGATACTTCTTCTTTTGCTAATGTTAAAATTTCATCTTTAGTCGCGTTTAGTTCTACTTCTATCTGACCGCGATTTTTACCGTTAATTGCAACACCTAAAGTAATACTATCTTCAACAAATACTTCTTCTAAAATCTCTTGCTTTGAAAGATTTTTTAAAGAGAAATACGTATTTGAGATATCCCAGCAAGTATGTGGAATAACTGGCTCCATAATAGAAGCTAGTATCCAGTACCCTTCACTCCATATATCTGCATTTGATTGTAAGTTAAGCGCATTCATAGCTTCCATAACTCCAGCAATCATCGTGTTAAATGTATAACGCTCAGCAAATACATCTTCACTACGTTTAAGGGCTTCATAGACTTTTTTACGTGCTAATTTTTCTTCTTTGTTTAAAGAGTTATGGTCTACCTTTGGTTTAGTATCAGTTTTAACTATGCGAGATGAACGGTCAAAAAAACGTTTAATAAATTTATAAGAACCCTCAACTGCACTATCATTCCACTCTAACTCTTGTGTTGGAGGAGCTGCAAAAAGGATAAATAATCTTGCTGTATCTGCACCATATTTTGCGATAATAGCGTCAGGGTCAACGGTATTACCCTTACTCTTTGACATCTTAGCCCCATCTTTAAGAACCATACCTTGAGTTAGTAGTTTATCAAAAGGTTCATCAAAGTCTAAATAACCTAAATCACGAAAAACTTTTGTAAAAAATCTTGCATATAAAAGATGTAGTATTGCATGTTCAATTCCACCAACATAATGGTCAACACCCATCCAGTACTTAATCTCTTCTTTTGTAAATGCATTTTTTTCTAAAGTTTCAGGTGATGCACAAAAACGAAGGAAGTACCAAGAAGACTGAACAAATGTATCCATAGTATCAGTCTCACGAATTGCATCTTTTCCACATACAGAACATTTACAATGTTTCCATGTCGGATGATTCTCTAGAGGAGAACCTTCACCATTTATCTCTACATCATCAGGTAATGCAATTGGTAAATTCTCTTTTTTCTCCATAACAAGACCACAGTCTGCACAATGAATAAAGGGAATAGGAGCACCCCAGTAACGTTGACGAGAAACTCCCCAGTCTTTTAGTTTATAGTTTGTTGTTTTCGCACCTATTTTTTTCTCTTCAAACATTTTAATAATGTTGTACTGAGATTTTTTAGAATTTAAGCCACTAAACTCACCAGAGTTAAAAAGTACACCAGCATCAGTAAAAGCTTTCTCGCTTACATCAGAGTCAGTATCTTTTGCTTTGATAACTGCATTTATAGCTAGGTCATACTTTTTAGCAAAATCATAATCTCTATCATCATGTGCAGGAACTGCCATAACAGCACCAGAACCATAATCCATAAGTACAAAATTAGCTATCCAAACAGGAACTATTTTTCCTGTAAGTGGATGAATAACATTTAAACCTAAAGGAAGTCCAGCTTTTTCTTTTTGTCTATCAATAGAAGAAGTATTTTTCATCTTTGTAATTGTAGCTATTGTATCGGCATCTAAAAGATTGTTCTCAATCATATAAGTAACAATTACATGCTCAGGTGCAAGTGCTGTATAACTCACGCCATAAATAGTATCAGGACGAGTAGTAAAGACATCAAAAGAGTCAAATGCTGCATTTAACTTAGCCTTACTAGTTTCATCAAAGAAAAGGTCAAATGCTAGTCCATTTGATTTTCCAATCCAGTTTTCCTGCATAGTAAGCACTTGTTTAGGCCAACCCTTTTCAAGTTCTTTAAGGTCATCCAGAAGTTCATCAGAATACTGAGTGATTTTGAAGTAGTACTGGTTCATATCTTTTTTAACTATAGGTGTATCACAACGCCAACAGCAACCATCTACAACTTGCTCATTTGCTAAAACTGTTTGATCATTAGGACACCAGTTGAGCATCCCTTTTTCACGGTAAAGTAGACCTTTTTCATACATGTCTATGATGAAAGACTGTTCAAATTTCGTGTAAAGTTCATCACTCGTTGCCATCTCACGTTTACGAGAAAAAGAAAATCCTAAAGAGTAGAACTCATTTTTCATATAGTCGATGTTATCGTAAGTCCATCCCTTAGGATGACTTCCGTTTTTAATAGCTGCATTTTCAGCAGGCATACCAAATGAGTCAAAGCCAATTGGGTGAAGAACATTCTTACCTTGTTGTCTATGGTAACGTGCAAGTGCATCACTTATGGAGTAGTTACGAACATGACCCATATGTAGGCGTCCACTAGGGAAAGGAAACATACTTAAGATATATTTTTTGTCTAATGTAAAATCTTCACTCGGTTCAAAACTATCATTTTCTTTCCAATAGTTTTGCCATTTTTTTTCTATGTCTGATGAAATGTATTCCAATTTATCTAATCCTATAATATATTAATTCACACGAACTCTTAGTAGAAAACAGCTACTAAGAACTCTAATAATTTAATACTCTTCTTGTTGTTTTGCACTTTCTATATATACAAGTCCCATTGAAAATATATTTGCTATTAACGCACCAATTGCAAGTGCAATAGCCCAGTTGTCATCACCTATAATTACTAAGAAAATAAATGCAGGTACAAGGTGTAAATCAGCCACTAGAGATGAGGCAAAAAGTTCAGCTGAGAGAAGATTTCTCACACCAATCTTTAAAATTGTACTGATAAGATTTACACTTGCTGCTATAAAAAGTGATGTTGCTGTATTTTCATACAAAAACCCTGCTATTGATGTTAAACTCATCAATGAAAAAAATACATATACTACTTTACCCCAATTCATTTTGATAATCTCCTTTAATTTTTAAACTATCCCGCCATCAAATTGATCGCGCATTTTTTGTTTCTCTGCTTCACGTTTTACTTTGTTTGCTAGTTTGACATGGTAGTTTTTCACATCAAAACCGAACCACAGCAAAATAGGACTTGCTACAAAAACGGAAGAGTATGTTCCAACTACAACACCTACTAAAAGTGTAAATGCAAATGGATGAATAATCTCTCCACCAAACATAAAAAGTGTAAACACAACAAAGAAAGTTGTGAGTGATGTCAGTGTTGTTCTTGCTAGTGTTCTTGTAACTGACTCATTAATCGTATCTTTTAATGCTACATTTCTTCCCTTAGTTACACCCTCACGAATACGGTCAAAAACGATAATCGTATCGTTGAGAGAATACCCTAAAATTGTCAAAAGACCAGCAAGGACATCAAGGTTTACATCTATAGCAAAAAGTGCCACCATACCTAAAGCAATACTTACATCATGTATAAGTGCAACGATAGAAGCAACAGCAAAACGCCACTCAAATCTAAATGCAACATAGATTAGAATACCAAATACTGCTAAGAGTAAAGACATTATACCTTTTTCTTTAAGTTCAGCACCAACCGTCGGTCCAACAATATCTACACGACGAATAGTAAACTCACCTGTACCTTTGAGTGCTTCTCTGGTTATATCTCCAATGTCTCTTGTAACACTACCAGAACTTACTTTCATACGAATAACTACTTCATCAGGACTTCCGAACTCACTTATACTTGCATTAGTAAAAAGTTTATTTTCCTTGAGTGCTTGTCGCATTACCTTTATAGGTGCAGTACTTGTGTATTTCACTTGAACTACTGTTCCACCTGCAAAGTCTACACCGTAGTTAAGACCTTTAGTAGCTAAAATAGCATACGAGGCTAAAACAACTACTACAGATAAGAACATAGCCATCTTCGACTTACCCATAAAATTAAAGGTTCTTGTATATCTAAAAAACTCCATCTACTTACCCCTTAATCCCAAACCAAAGTTTGTTGTTTTTACTTTTAGTTATTCTACTCTCTAGCATCTGATAAACACCATGTGTACCAAGTATTGCTGTTAGCATTGAAGCTAAAATACCGATACTCATGGTAATCGCAAAACCTTTAATCGCACCTGTTCCATATGCATATAAAACTACAGAAGCGATAAGTGTTGTAATATTTGCATCAAGTATTGCTCGCATTGCATTTGCATAACCATCCTCTATAGCCTTGTGCATACTTTTACCCTCATAAATAAGTTCACGTATACGCTCACTAATGATAACATTCGCATCAACTGCCATACCAACTGTTAAAACGATACCTGCCATACCTGGAAGTGTTAAAGTCGCTCCAAAAAGAGACATCACTGCTAAAAGTATAAACAAGTTAGCGATAAGTGCGATGTTTGCAATAACACCCGCTAAACGATAATAAACCATCATAAAAATGATAACTAAAACAAAACCACCAATAAGTGCAACAAATGAAGCCTGAATACTATCCGCCCCTAGACTTGGTCCAACTGAACGTTTTTCCATCATATATATAGGTGCTAAAAGTGCACCTGAACGAAGAGCAATGGCTAAATCTTTTGCTTCCATTACAGTATAGTTTCCACTTATCTGACCGGAACCACCACCGATACGCTCATTAATGTTTGGAGCAGAGTACACTTTTCCATCTAAAACAACAGCTAAACGCTTACCAATACTACGTCCAGTAAAGTCACCAAATACCTCAGCACCCTCTGCATTGAGTTTGAAGTTGATAAGTGGACGATTGTTTTGATCAAATCCCATACTTGCATCAGTTAACATTCCTCCATCTAAAATAGGAATTTCACGAACAAGATACTTAATCTCAGAGTTTTTAGCATCAGATAGAATAATGTCACCATACTCAGCTGCATCAGAGTCACTCATATTGTAAACACGAGCATTTCTGTCTTCATCAACTGCCATGAGTTCAAGTTTTGCCGCACGCGAAATTAATTCACGAGCACGTTGTTCTTCTTTTTGTGTTTTGATACCTGCAAGTTCTACAAGGATTTGTTCTTCGCCTTGACGTGCTACTACTGGTTCTGAGAGTCCAAATTGGTCAAGTCTATTTCGAATAGTCTCAATCGCCTGACTTATAGCCTCTTTTTCAGTTTTGATAATTTCTTCGGAAGTTAAAGAAAGTGAAATAGCAGTCATGTTTTTAATAACTTCAATACCCTCTATATCTTTAAAAAACTCATCAAACCTAGAGAGTTCATCTTCATCTAAAACTTCAAAACTTATCTCATTTTCATCAAATGATAAACCATCAATTAAGATGTCATTTCTATCTGAAAAATGTTTGATACTTGCTGTTATAGATTTAATACGGCTTTTTGTTGCTTCTTCAGTTTTTACACCAAGAAGCATATGAAGTCCACCTTGAAGGTCGAGACCTAGAGTTATTTTTTTTCCATCTTCACTTTGAGTAAGAGATGGTAGAGAGAAAGTAATACCGAAAATTATCGCTAATGCGAAAATGACTATGCGGTAATTAAGCTTCATCCTCGAACTTCTTTACTACTGCATCTTTAGTAATTTTTGTAATAGTATCATCATTAAGTTTTACACTTAAGAAATTCTCTTCTACTTTGTGTATAACTACGATAAATCCACCACTAGTAACAACTTTGTCACCTTTTTTCAGTGCTTCTAGCATGACTTTTTTTGCTTTTGCTTCATTTTGTTGTGGACGAATAATTACAAAATACATAACTGCAATTAAAAATACGAAAGGTAAGAGTTGAGAGATTATATCCATGTGATAGGTTCCTTGTGTTTACTTAAATTGCAGCGATTATACAAAACTTATACTAAAAGCCTCTTAAATTTAGTACAATTTCACCATGAATAATCTAAGAAAAATAATTTTTACAGGTCTACTAACTGCTATACTCTTTAGTAGTTTTATCTATTTAGACTTTTTTCACATCAGTAACAAACTTATAAACTCACTTCTTGCAATTTCTGCATTAGGACTTTTTCTCTACATACCAAAGAAAGCTATCCTAGTTGCAGGCTTTAGCATCGGGATATTGTGGTTTTACTGGATTGGATATAGTTTTGAGTATCAGGGTGTTGGTTTTATGGCACCTATCATCACACTCACATTTGGTTTTATTTATCTACTCTTTTTTCTTCCTCTTTACTTTACTAAAAAAGCCTATATCCGTGCTCTTTTACTCTTTGGACTCAGTTTTATTAAACCTTTTGATTGGAATTGGTTACAGATTGAACTGATTTTTGTAGAGAGCTATATAGGTGTTTTTAAATACCAACTTGCAATTGTTTTAATTGCCCTATCTCTTCCAGAATTTATACATAATAAAAAGTATAAATACATTCCATTATTATTTTTACTTGCTGCATTTAACTTCTCTTATCCTATACAAAAAGATGCACCATTAAAAATAAAGCTCATCACAACTGATATAAAACAAGAATACAAGTGGACAAACGAGGCTCGTGTACCTACCATAAATATGATATTTGAACAAATCACCATAGCCATAGAGGAAAAGCAAGAACTTATTGTATTTCCAGAGTCTGTTTTTCCCCTGTATATGAATCACAATCCAGAACTTATCCAGCAACTTTTAATACTCTCTAAAAATATCAGCATTATTGCAGGTTCTCTTATTAGAGAAGACAAACATAACTATAATGTCACCTACCTTTTTGAGGATGGAGAGTATAAGGTAGCTAAAAAACTAATACTCGTTCCTTTTGGAGAGTATATTCCCCTTCCAAAATTTGCTCGAGAACTTATAAATGAGACTTTTTTTAATGGTGCTAGTGATTTTACAACTGCAAAAAAATCAACTGATTTTCTCATTAAAGGAATTAAGTTTCGTAATGCAATCTGCTATGAGGCGACATGCCAAAAGATATATGAAGGAGATGTAGAGTTTGTTATAGCAACAAGCAATAATGCTTGGTTTTCACCATCAATTGAATCCACATTACAAAACTTACTCTTAAAGTATTATGCACGCAAAAATAGTGTTATAATTTATCATAGTGCCAACTATAAAGGAACTGGAATAATTCGTTAGCCTCTAGTTCTCTTTAAAACTATGCTATTGTTAAACTTCGCTATAATACATTCAACAAACTACTTTATAGGCTTTTTACTCATGCTAAACCTTAAAAATCCAAATCTTTATAATAACCGTGAACTTTCATGGTTACAGTTTAATACTCGTGTTTTAAAACAAGCACAAGATGAATCGCTACCTCTTCTTGAACGCTTGAAATTTTTAGCTATCTATGGAACAAATTTAGATGAGTTTTATATGATTCGTGTAGCTGGTTTAAAAAAACTTTTTGCAGCAGGTATCATAGTCTCTGGTGCTGATAAATTAACACCATTACAACAACTTCGTGAGATCCGTTCATACTTGCATCAAGAGCAACAAGTAGTTGAACACTGTCGAACATCTATCCTAAAAAAGCTAGAGCATGAGAAAGTATCTGTTAAAAGCTATGATGAAGTAAGTACTCAAGATAAGCATAAACTAAACCAATTTTTTAATGAGAATATCTATCCTGTAATTATTCCAATTGCTATCGATGCGACACACCCCTTCCCTCATTTAAATAACCTTAGTTTTGGTCTGATAGTCAAACTTAAGGATAGTGATGATGAATCAATTGAGCGTTTTGGTCTTATACGTGTTCCTCGTGTTTTAAAGAGATTTGTTGAACTTGACAATGGAACATATATTCCTATCGAGTCTTTAGTTGCACAGCATGTTGAAGATCTTTTTCCTGGTTTTACACTTTTAAAATATGCTGCATTTAGAGTTACAAGAAATGCTGATATTGCTATAGAGGAAGAAGAAGCTGATGACTTTATGGAAATCCTTGAAGAAGGACTAAAACTTCGTCGAAAAGGTGAAATGGTACGTCTTGAAGTAGGCTCAAATGCAGATGATGAAATCATTAACTTCTTTAACCGTCATACAAATGTTTATAAAGATGATATTTATAAGTTTCACACTTATTTAAACCTCTCCAGTCTTTGGCAAATTGTAGCAAACAAAAACTTTGCTCATTTACTAGCAGCACCTTTTAAACCAAAGATATTACCACCTTTTGACTCCAATGAGAGTATCTTTACAACTTTAGAAAAACAAGATGTACTTATGTATCACCCTTATGAGAGTTTTGAGCCAGTTGTAAAATTTATTCAGGTTGCAAGTAAGGATCCTGATGTAGTTTCTATTAAAATGACACTTTACCGTTCAGGCCCTAAGTCTCCTATAGTAAAAGCCCTAATGGAAGCGAGTGAAAGTGGAAAACAAGTAACTGTAATGGTTGAGCTAAAAGCAAGGTTTGACGAAGAAAATAACCTTATCTGGGCAAAAGCACTTGAACAATCTGGTGCCCATGTTATTTACGGAATCAAAGGTTTCAAAGTTCATGCAAAAGCGACACTAGTTACTCGTCGAAAAAATGGAAAACTCAAACAGTATGCACACTTAGGAACAGGTAATTATAACCCTTCAACTGCAAAAATTTATACAGATATGTCTTACATGACAAGTAAGGATGAGATTACAAATGACCTTACTAGATTTTTTCACTTTTTAACTGGTTTTAGTAAAAAAGGGAAACTTAATGAACTTTATATGGCACCATCACAAATAAAACCAAAGATTCTTTCTCTTATCCATAATGAAACTAGACAGGGTGAAAATGGTCATATCATCGCAAAAATCAATTCTTTAGTTGATGAAGATGTAATTCGTGCTTTATATAAAGCGAGTCAAGCAGGTGTAAAAGTAGACCTTATTGTTCGTGGCATCTGTTGTTTAAAACCTGGGATAGAAGGTGTCAGTGAAAATATTCGTGTTATATCTATTCTTGGAAAGTATCTTGAACACCCCAGAACATTTTACTTCAAAAATGATGCAACTGGTGTTTATATCTCAAGTGCAGACTGGATGCCAAGAAACTTAGTACGACGTATTGAACTTCTTACAGCTATAAAAGATAAAACAGCACAGAGTAAAATACTACAAATATTACAACTTCAGTGTACTGATAATACACTCTCACATGAGCTTCAAAGTGATGGTTCATACATCAAAGTAAAAACAGAAGAAGAAAATATAATTCATAATCACAATCATATGGAAGAGTATGTAAACCGTATATTTAAAGCAAGTAAAAAAGAGTCTACAAGTTATACAGCGAATTTAGCTACTTCAATTTTTACACCAAATAAGGAATAAACAGTGTTACATAATTTTAAAAACTTCATTCCAAAAATTGGAAAAGATACTTGGATAGCACCTTCAGCAGATGTAATAGGTGATGTGACTATAGGAGAAGACTGCTCAATATGGTTTGGAACCGTCATTCGTGGAGATGTTCACTATATCACTATCGGAGATAGAACAAGTATTCAAGATGTAAGTATGGTACATATTACTCACCATAAAAAAGAAGATAGAAGCGATGGAAGTCCTACTATTATAGGAAGTGATGTTACAATTGGTCACAGAGTCATGCTTCATGGTTGTACCATAGAAGATGCATGTCTTATCGGTATGAGTGCTACGATACTAGATAATGCTGTTATTGGAAAAGAGTCTATTGTTGGAGCTTCTTCCCTTGTAACAAAGGGAAAAGTATTCCCTCCTCGCTCACTTATAATGGGAAGTCCTGCTAAGCGTGTAAGAGAGTTAACAGATGCGGAGGTAGCTGAGCTTTATGCTGGTGCTTTACGCTATGTAGCATTTAAAAATGATTATGTAAGTTAAAACCGAACTCACACGAAGAAATCCAATAAAATTCATATCTCTTTCTATGATTACAGCTACCACTCTTCAGGCACAAAAGAACGAGCAGTCTAAAAAAGTACGACAAATAAAAAGTTTCTTAGAGTTGGACTTGAAGAGGTCATAATGGTAAAGTTTAACTATACAAATTTTAAGTACTTAGATATGAGTAAATATAGTTAGTTGTAGTGGATATATAATGTTTATGTTACTAAACCACTCTGATGGAATACTATCTTACTTACAA
Source organism: Sulfurimonas sp. (assembly GCA_003978465.1). GTDB lineage: Bacteria > Campylobacterota > Campylobacteria > Campylobacterales > Sulfurimonadaceae > Sulfurimonas. The sequence continues at coordinate 35,206 of QNZS01000041.1, forward strand.
GGATATAGAATTTTAAGTTCTATAATCCGCATTTATTTTTACATACTCATAACCTAAGTCACATCCAAAAGATGTGAACTTACCTTCGCCTAAACCTAAATCACACGAAATACTAAAAGAATCTAGTTGCATTATTTTTGAAGCCATCTCTTCCATTTTTTCATCAAAAAGTAGTTTACCTGTGTCGTAAACACATAAATCATTAAAAGAGATACTAAGAGTCTCCTCATTCGCTTCTACTCCACTAGCTCCAACTGTTGATGCGATCCGTCCCCAGTTCGGATCTTCTCCATACAGAGCTGTTTTTACAAGTAGTGAGTTTGAAAGTGACTTTGCAACCACTTCAGCTGCAGCATCACTTATAGCTCCAGTAACCTTATATGTTACAAGTTTTGTAGCCCCTTCACCATCCCTAACCATCTCTCTTGCTAAAAAAAGCATGATTTGTTTCAGTGCATCTTTAAATCCAGCTCTGTCGTAAGCGCCTGAAACTCTATTACTTAAAAGCATTACAGTGTCATTAGTTGAAGTGTCACCATCTACACTTGCTGCATTGAATGTAGTGATGGTTACTTCATTTAGTATCTCTTGCATTTCTACATTACTTATATCAGCATCAGTAGTGATGAAACAGAGCATAGTAGCCATAGCAGGGTTTATCATTCCTGCACCCTTTGCCATAGCTCCTAAACTAAAACTACTGCCATCTTCAAGTTCTACCTTAAATGCTTTTTGTTTTGAGAAACTATCAGTTGTCATAATTGCACTAGCTGCTGCATTTGGCTCTTTTTTACTTAAGTCAAAGAGTTTTGCACCTTGAATTATTTTTTCTTGTGGTAAACGCACACCGATAACACCAGTAGAACTCATAACAGGGTTTATCACTTCTTTTGGAAGAGTCTTTAAAATAGTCTCTATATCTTCTATCCCTTCTTTTCCTGTCATTGCATTTGCATTTTTAGCATTAATGAGAACAAAATTTGTCTTAAAATCACCCTTTGCTCTAAAGTGTCTAATAGGTGCAGCTGTCATCTTGTTAGTTGTAAAAACTGAAGCAATCTCACACTCTTTTTCTGAATAAATAAATGCCATATCTTTAGCAGACTTTGCTTTTAAACCTGCACTGATACCATCAGCAAAAAAACCTTGAGCACTACAAATACCAGTTTGAAGTTCAATTAGTTTATACAAATTTTAGTTCCTTTGGCTTAATTCTTTGTCTCACTAAATCCTTAGTTTTTTCTATACCTTTTTGAGTACCAATCACCAGTAGTTTACACTCACTTGTTACAAGAACATCACCTTTTGGCATACTTAGAAACTTACCATCTTTTTTCGTAATTCCAACAACAGATGTGTTAGTCATTTCTCTAATACGGGTCTCTTTAAGTTTCTTAAGTACTGCCCACGAAAACTTAGGAACAAATATTTCTTGCATGTCTAAAGGATTGTCACTTTTATACAGAAACTCTTCAAGTAAGTTCTCCATATCAGGACGAGCAGCCATTGCACTAACACGTTGGGCTGTAAGTTTTGTTGGACTCACAACCGTATCTGCACCTAGCTTTTTAAGCTTTTCAACATCACCACTGCTCTCAGCAGATGAGATTATATAATATGGACGAGGAAGAAAATGCTCTTTTTCAAAAAGTCTCACTGATGCAATAAGTGCTATATTATCCGAGATAGAACTCGAAAGGGTTATAAGACCCTTTGCAGATGAGAGATTTGCTTTTAACATGGCAATCTCTGTATGTGGTTCTGCATGTAAGTAGTTTGGATACTTATATTCAATTGCCCACTCATGTATTTCGGGACGGGGATCAATCACAATAAAAGGAATATGATTTTTACGAAGTTTATTAGCTACTTCAATAGTGTAAGTATTATGATGACAAATCACAAAGTGCTTTTTAAGTCTAACAATTTTGAATAACATTCTTCTTTCCTTTAATATTGCAACTATTTTTCCCTTGTTTAGTTCAGAAACTAAAATACCTATTGCACTAGAAAATACTGCAAAACCCGCTATTATTAAATTGATAGTAAATATTTTTCCAACATCTGAGAGTTCATGTACCTCTCCAAACCCAACAGTAGTAAATGTAATTGCAGTTTGATATATAGCATCAAATATTGGGAAGTCTTCTATTATTACATAACCAATAGTTCCAATGAGCATCACAAATACAGTTAAAATTAGAGGTAAACGAAAAGGTTTTAGGTGAGGATAAACTTCAGGAAGAAGTTTAGGGTCAGGTTTGGGAGTAATCTCCCAATTAAGAAACTTACGAATCCTTACTAAAAGATTCATAATTTTTTCCTACTACTTACGAATTTTTCTTAAGTGTACGAAGTTCTCTTGCAGAGATCTTAATCTTTTTTGTAGTACCATCTTCTAAAGTGATACGAACTGTTCTTAAGTTTAATAAAAAACGACGCTTTGTTCTGTTTTTTGCGTGAGAAACATTGTTCCCACTCATAGGGCCTTTGCCGCTAATAGCACATCTTCTTGCCATGATAGAGTCCTTGAATGATATTTTAAAGTTGCGAATTATACCAAATCAAAGCAAAACTTCAACTTAAGCCAATATCAACTTCTTATCAAGTTACTAGTTTTAGATAACTTTTATATGATTGTAGCTAAAATAATGTTCTTTAACATAAAATATGCCATTATAATTACAAAAGACACTATCAATAGTTTTATACAAAAGATTCCTCCTACAAGAAAAGTGCTTCTACATAGGATATCTAGTTAAAACTGCTAATACAGCAAAAGAAGATAATACATTAAACAATTATCTTAAAATTCGAGTAAACAAACCTATATATGGTTTTAGAAATGAAGTAAGTGAATTATTTCAAATATTTAGTATATCGGGGCATATCGCTCCTAACAGGCACTATATACCAATTTTATGACCCTACCCTCTCCTTCTAAATGGATACTTTTAAGACTCAACCGTGTAATTTTTTATAACTCACAAGTTGACTTATTCTTCAATAATACTAAGTTTATCTTCTTTTTAACAAGATAAAAAGCTACTTTTATCTATAATTTCATTAATAACCCTAAAGGAATTTACAATGAAAGTAGCACCAAGTATTCTCTCCGCAGATTTTGGAAACTTACAACGCGATGTAGAAGAGATATGTAATGCAGGCTGTGACTTTGTTCATGTAGATGTGATGGATGGTCATTTTGTACCAAACCTTACTATTGGGCCTGTAGTTGTTTCTGCCGTTGCTAAGTGTGCAACTAAACCACTAGATATTCATCTAATGGTTGAGAACAATACATTTTTTGTAGAACTTTTTGCACCACTCAAACCTGAATATATCTCTTTTCATATAGAAGAAGAAAAACATCCACATCGTCTTATCCAGAAAATTCGAAGTCTTGGTATAAAACCCGCTATCGTTTTAAACCCTCATACTCCACCAGAAAATATAGAGTTTTTGTTAAAGGATTTAGACATGGTTTTACTTATGAGTGTTAACCCTGGTTTTGGTGGGCAAAGTTTTATAGACTCTGTTATTGAAAAAGCATCCCGTTTAAATGTTATGCGTAACAGACTCAATCCAAAATGTCTTATAGAGGTTGATGGTGGAGTGAATGATAAAAACATTTATGCACTTAAAGAGGCTGGTGTTGATATTGTAGTTGCTGGATCTTATGTCTTTAAAAATAAGAACCGTAAAACTGCTATAGAGAGTTTACAGATATAATGCGTACAAAAATATGTGGAATAACATCTTACGAAGATGCTATGACTGCAATAGGGGCTGGTGCAAATGCTCTAGGTTTCGTCTTTTATGAAAAATCCCCTCGATATATCTCCCTTAGTAATGCAAAAAGTATTATAGATAGACTTCCTCCATTTGTCGAAAAAGTTGCCCTTTTTGTTAACGAGTCTGCTTCTACTATAAATTCCGTCTGCAAAGAGAGTGGTGCTACACTAGCACAACTTCATTTTGATATAACACCAGAACTACTAAATGCACTTAATGTACCTTACATAAAAGTTACTCGTGCTAAAAGTAAAAAAGATATTTTAGAGTTTTGTGATGAGTACAGACTTGTAGATGCTTATTGCGACACTTATGGAGGGGCAGGTAAACATATAAACCTTGAATGGTTTAATGGTGTTGACTGCTCAAAAATAATCTTAGCAGGTGGTCTAAATAGCTCAAATGCAGCTAGCCTTAAAAAGTATGGTTTTTATGGTCTTGATGTAAGTAGTGGAGTTGAGATCAGCTATGGTAAAAAAGATCCTCAAAAAGTAAAAGACTTTATAAAAAATGCTCAATAAATCTTTCCCTCTTGATGCAAAAAGTATTTCACGTTTAGCCACACGTGGTCTTCCTCTAGAAGTTTTAAAATCACAAATAAATGATAGTATAGATGTATTTATAGAGATATCTAAAGCTCAGGGTATTAACATCATCAAAAGACAGGGTTATTTTTACTTCGATACAAAGTATATAACAATGCAAGATGCAGAGTTTTGTATAGTAGATATTGAAACAAACGGTTCGAAAGTTGATAAGCATCAAATTATCGAACTCGCAGCCATAAAAGTAAAGAATGGTATAATTACTGATAGGTTTGAGTCTCTTGTATTTGTTAAAGAGATAAACCCTGTCATAAGTCAACTCACGGGTATAAAAGTTGAAGACACTCTTGATTCACCTCAGTTAAAACATGTACTTATGGACTTTAAACTCTTTTTAGGAGATGCAATTTTTGTTGCTCATGATGTGAAATTTGATTATAACTTTATCTCCTCTAGTATGCAAAAAGTAGGATTAGAGTCTTTACTCAATCGTCCTCTTTGTTCCCTAGCTTTAGCTGAAAGGACTATCGTCTCATTTAGATATGGACTTGCATACCTAAATGATATGTTCGGCCTTAACCCTAATCCTTCGCATCATCGTGCAATGAGTGATGTCATTACTACTTATGGTCTTTTTCTTTTATCTTTAAAAAATTGTACTGAGAGTTTAAATAATGTAGAGGATTTGATAAAATTTTCTAAGACTGCTCCAAGACTTAAACGTCCGAAGTTTGATCCTCTATTTAAAGAGGAAAAATAAAAGCATCTACTCTTTAAAAGTTACTATTCTTTAAATGCACCTGGAGCCGTTAGTTTTGTATAACGGGCATCCATTCTTTCATCTTTACTCATAGCTTTTAAGTCTTTCACTTGTGCTAAGAAATAATCTTCAATAGCCTTAGCTGCTGCTTCTTTTTCTCTATGAGCACCAATAAGTGGTTCATTGATAATATCATCAATTAAACCTAATTTTGAAAGGTCAGTAGGTGTAATTTTCATTGCATTTGTGGCAGCTTCACTTTTCTTAGGGTCATTCCATAAAATAGCGGAACATCCTTCAGGAGAAATAACTGAAAATACAGAATAACGCATCATAGCAAATCTATCAGCAACACCAATAGCAAGTGCTCCACCAGAACCGCCCTCACCAATTACTATGGATACGGTTGGAGTGTCTATCTCTGCTAGTTCTATTAAGTTTCTAGCGATTGCTTCAGACTGGTTTCTTTCTTCTGCACCAAGACCAGGGTATGCACCGGGAGTATCTATTAGCATTAAAATAGGCATACCAAATTTCTCTGCCATTTTTGCAGCACGAAGGGCCTTTCTGTAACCCTCGGGATGAGGCATACCAAAGTTCCTTTTGAGCTTATTTTTAGTACCACGACCTTTTTGCTCACCGATAACCATAACTTTTTCATCACCGATATAACCCATATAACAGATTATTGCTGCATCATCACGGAAGTGTCTATCTCCATGAATTTCATACTTATCTTTCATGATAATATTAATATAATCAAGTGCATAGGGGCGGTCTAAATGTCGTGCGAGTTGTAATTTTTGAAAGTCACTTAAATTAGAGTAGATTTTTTCAACTTCTTTATCTAATGCAATTTTATGTTTTTCCATCTCTGCATGATCGTGACGAACTTGTGCAGAAATAATATCCTCTTGAATAAATTTAATTTTATGTTCAAAATCTAAATATGTAGCCAAATTAAATCCTTTTACTTAGATTTTTTTGAAGATAAGAACACCATTTGTACCACCAAAGCCAAATGAGTTACTCATAGTTATATTTACTTCAGCTTTTCTTGCACCTTCAGTAATATAATCTAAATCACAATTTTCATCTTTTGTAGTATAGTTAATAGTTGGAGGTAAAATACCATCACGCATAGCCATTAAACATACTACTGCTTCGATTCCACCAGCGGCACCAAGACAGTGACCTAATTGTCCTTTAATAGAAGACATTGGGGGAACATTATCCCCAAGAAGTTCTTTAACTGCTGCTGTTTCATTTTTATCATTGATAGGTGTAGATGTACCATGTGCATTTACATAATCTATCTTAGGCTCACCTGCCATTTTATAAGCTGCTTTCATTGCACGAGCTGGACCATCAAGAGATGGAGTTGTAATGTGATTTGCATCACCAGACTCACCAAAACCGACAATCTCACCATAAATATGAGCACCACGTGCTACTGCTGATTCGTACTCTTCAAGAACAAGTGAAGCTGCACCTTCACCCATAACAAAACCATCACGGTCTGCATCAAAAGGACGAGAAGCTGTTTTTGGATTTTCATTATTGGTTGAAAGTGCTTTCATTGCAGCAAAACCACCAATACCAGCGCCAGTTATAGCAGACTCAGCCGCTACAACTAACATTTTTTCTGCACCATTACACATAATAGTTTTAACTGCCTCACTAATTGCATGAGTTCCTGCTGCACAAGCTGTAACAGACGAGAGGTTTGGACCTTTTGTTCCATGTGCAATTGAGACGAATCCACCAAGCATATTTACTAATGCTCCAGGAATAAAGAAAGGGGAAATACGACGTGGTCCACGTGTACTTAAAATAATAGAGTTTTTTTCTATTGAAGGAAGACCACCAATACCAGAACCAGCAGAAATACCAAATCTTTCATAATCTGTATCTTCGGGAAGTTTTGCATCAGCCATCGCTTCTTGAGCTGCTTTAAGACCCAAATGAATAAATCTATCCGCTTTTTTTACTTCTTTTGGAGCCATAACAGTTGCAGGATCAAAATCTCTTACTTCACCAGCTATTTTAACAGCATAGTTTTCTGGATCAAAAATTGTAATAGTATCAATTCCACATTCACCATCACAGATAGCTTTAAAAGAACTCTCTTTATCATTTCCAACAGAATTTATCATTCCTAAACCAGTTACTACTACTCTTCTCATATAATTTTCTCCACATAAATAATAAAATACTTTTAAAAGTTCATACTCTAAGAAGTCTGAATTTTTAAAAGTATTTAGAGACTAAACCAAGTGTAATACCTGGTTTAGCTTAGTTTTAGACTACTTGTTTTCTATGTAAGTAACAACGTCTGCAACAGTTTGAATTTTTTCAGCTTCATCATCAGGAATTTCGATATCGAATTTTTCTTCAAGAGCCATAACTAATTCAACTACATCTAGGCTATCTGCACCTAAATCTTCTACGAATTTTGCATCTTCTTTTACTTCTTTTGCATCTACACTCAGTTGTTCTACTACTACTTCTTTAATATCATCGATAAGTGCCATTATAGCTCCTGTATTTTAATTTAATCGAATAATTATAGCGGATCTAACTTAAAAAGCCACTATGCCATATTCATTCCACCATTGACTTTAAGTGTTTCACCAGTAATATAACTTGCATGGTCAGAGAGTAAAAAGGCTGTTGCTTCTGCTACTTCTCTTGCTAAGCCCATTCTATTCATTGGAATTTTAGCATTTATCGAAGCTTTTATCTCATCACTTAAAACTTCTGTCATTTCAGTTGATATAAATCCTGGAGTTAATGAGTTGTATCGTATTCCGCTTGTTGCTGACTCATGTGCAAAAGATTTTGTCATAGCTACAACACCACCTTTACTAGCTGTATAGTTTGTTTGTCCTGCATTTCCTGTTTCACCAACTATTGAAGCTATATTTACAACTGCACCAAACTTTTTCTTTCTTGCTGCTTTAAAGAACTCTCTACTTCCTATAAAAGTTGCTGTAAGGTTTGCATTTATTACAGACATAAAATCTTCTATTTTCATACGAAGTGCTAATTTATCGTTTGTAATACCAGCATTATTTACTAAGTAAGACAACTCACCATCACTACTGACAATAGTTTTTATAGCATCAACATATGCTGCTTCATCGCTTACATCAAAACCGATAACAGCGGCAGTGCCACCATTAGCTTCTATAGCTTCTTTAACGCCATCAGCTTCAGCTGCACCACTTCTATAGTTAATCCATACTTTCAAACCAAAAGAGGCTAAAGTTTTTGCTATCTCCGCACCAATCCCACGACTTGAACCTGTTACTAAAACATTTTTTCCACTAAATTTCATTC
>QNZS01000050.1 GCA_003978465.1 Sulfurimonas sp.
CGCTTCTGTTTTTGAAATATTACTCATTTTTAATAGCCTATTTATTTTTAAGAGAGTCTATCTAAGCAAGCATATATTTTAGATAGAATTTAAATTATAGATATTTATTTTTAGAAACACTTTATACAATTGTCATAGAGCTAAGACTTCTTTAAATTTAATGTCTCTGTTACAGTTCTCGCTTGATGATATTTCCATTAATCTTTTGCTCTTTCACTTTACAAAAAATAGTTTTTCTTGTATTGATAGAAATAATCTTGCACTAGAGGAGTTCAACCGTTACAAAGAAGGTTTTATTTCACTTATGATAGATATAGATTACTTCAAGAGAATCAATGATAACTTTGGACATGATATAGGTGACTATATTTTAAAAGAGGTAACAGAAATTATATCCTTACATATTTGTGAGGGCGATGAGTTAGCAAGCTTGGGTGGAGAAGAGTTTTTACTTCTACTTCATTTGTAGTAAAGGTTAATAGTAGAAATTGTGTTGTCTTTAACAACTCACTCCAATTATAAGCTAAGTTCGATATAATTACAAAAATTATTCATAGAGGTACATAATGGGATTATCAATCGGACTTGTAGGACTTCCAAACGTAGGTAAATCAACAACTTTTAATGCACTTACAAAGGCACAAAATGCAGAGGCCGCAAACTATCCGTTTTGTACTATTGAACCTAACAAGGCTGTTGTTCCTGTTCCTGATAAGCGTTTAGCACAGTTAGCTAAGATTGTTAATCCTGAAAAAATTCAGTACTCTACTTTAGACTTTGTTGATATTGCAGGTCTTGTAAAAGGTGCTTCTCAAGGTGAAGGTCTTGGAAATAAGTTTCTCTCTACTATTCGTGAAACAGAAGTTATACTTCAAATTGTTAGATGTTTTGATGATGAGAATATTGTACATAACGAAGGAAGTATTGACCCCATTCGTGATGTTGAGATTATCGAAGGTGAGTTAATTCTTGCTGACATCGAAGTACTTTCAAACCGTATGGATAGACTTAAAAAACAAGCAAAAGCAGATAAGAATGCAAAGGCTGTTTTAGAGTTTGCAGAAGAACTTTTAGAGTTTTTAGCTGATGGGAACTTAGCTCGAAATTATGATAAAACAGATAGTGATGAGTATAGACAACTTGTAAATGAAGTTCGATTTTTAACAGATAAAGAAATTATGTACGGTGCGAACACTGATGAAGATGGTCTCTTAGAAGATAACGAGTATGTAAAACTTCTAAAAGCACATGCTGAGGCCAACAACTGTGAGCTTATAAAACTTTGTGCAAAAGTTGAAGAAGAGCTTATCGGTCTTGATGATGAAGAAGCACAAGAATTCTTAACAGAAATGGGTGTAGAAGAGTCAGGACTAGAGCAAATAATCCATAAAGGTTTTGGTAAACTTGGACTTATGAGCTACTTTACAGCAGGTGTACAAGAAGTTCGTGCATGGACTATAAAGAAAAACTCAACTGCACCTAGAGCGGCAGCTGCTATTCACAATGACTTTGAAAAAGGTTTTATTCGTGCAGAAGTTATCGGATTTAATGACTTTATAGAAAATAATGGCGAAGCTGGTGCTAAAGATGCTGGTAAAATGAGATTAGAAGGTAAAGAATACATAGTACAAGATGGTGATGTTATGCACTTTAGATTTAACGTTTAAGGTAAAAATCTATACCCATCATATAACTAACCAACTATAGTATTGCACAAATACAGTAATCCATCATTAAAAAATACAAGAGGTTTCACTTCGAGTGCTTCCTCTTTGTACTCTAACTTTTCCAACTCTTCACTATCTTTTACTTCAGCTATCATAACCTGTATTTTTCTGATCTTATCTTTTTTAGTGTTATATGCATTTTCACATATCCCCATAACTGGCTATAACTATACACTACTGAAATATTTTTTTTTACAAAACCACTTTTTAGTACTTCTTTTATAAGGGCATTACTCAAAGTTGAACTAGACATACTCTCTACAAGACCTATAAAACTATCTGCTTTTCAAATACTTTTTTATTGCTGAAGATTGATTCTATAAGTTCATTATTTCAGCTTCCTACATAATACTAGTTAAGTTTTGCGATAGTTTGTGCAAACTTCACATTGTCACCGGAAGCTACATTCACATTTAACATACCTTTTTCACTGAGTATAATGATAGTAGAACCCATTTCAAAACAACCAAAGTCATCACCTTTATTGAGGTATAAATCTTTAAACTCATATGTTTGAGGTGATGAGGCAATTGCATTTGTTTGTATAAGAGGCTCAAAATTCACCTGCATAACACCAACATTTAAAGCACTTACAAGGATTATATAAAACTTTTTACCATTACTTGCTTCGCATAAAATAACTACTCGTTCATTTTCTATAAAAAGGTTAAGACGTTTTTTGAGTGATGGCATATTCACAGGGTAAAATTTCCCTGGAATATGAACAGCTTTTAAGACCTTAAGATTTGTCGGTATATGATAACGGTGATAGTCTTTAGGTGCGAGGTAACAGTTTATAAAACTACCATTCTCTACTATTGCTTTTTCTTGCGCACTAAACTCAGTCCCAATAAAATCAGCACACTTATAACTCATACCCTTGATTTGCAGTGCATAATCATTTGTAATAGTTCCAGTTTCAGAAATAAGAGAGTCACATGGAGAGATAAAATCCTCACTATCAAGTGAAAAGACTCTTTTTACTCTAAAATTTCTTGTAAAAAGTGCATTTAAACTTTTATATGTATTTGGTTTATGAAAGTCACTCATATCAAGTCCCATAAGAGATACATAGGCCTGGTTTACTATATTTTGAAACCAAGAAGGAAATTCTTTACTTGCAAACTTACCAAAGTTTTGCGAGATTAGCGATGTTATATGTCTTTTATTCATTAATTATTTCTATCCTTAGTTTATTTTTCTTTTAGCTATTTCTTCAAGTAGTACTGTTGCGTATGAGCCTTTTGGAAGAGTAAAATTGAGTTCATACTGTGCTTCAATTGGGTTAAATCGTCCCTCTATATCCGTTGGATAAATCCAAGCAAACCTACGTGCTCCATCTGCATTTATTTCATCATCAAACTCTTTTTCTATCTCACCAGCTAAACCCTCTGCAACTCTTACTTTTTTACCACAAAGTAATCCAGTTACAGAGATATCTCTTTCATTAAAACGACTGAAGTCATGCTCAGTCTCTTCAAATTCAAAAAGTTTACCCTTAGGGTAGTGCTCCATCAAGTCGCCATTCATAAGCTTAAAAGCATGTGATTGAGCCTTCATTCTCTCTAGTTCCTCGAGAGGTATTTCTAGTTGAGATGCAAGCTCTTTTGGCTCAAAACTACTTACAAGGGAGTTAATTTCAAGACGTTTTGAGAGCCAATTATTAAAAAGGTATGACTGATAGGCATTTATAAGTAATTTCTTTACTCTAGGGTTACGCTCTCTTGCCTCACCTTTTGCAAGTTTTTCACCGAGTATATGGTTGTCCCCATCATTACCAAAACGCTGATAACCAAAATAGTTTGGCATACCGTTCTTTTTAATATTTTTTAGTGCTTCATCAATTTTTATAGCACTCGTTGGATTTACTTTTTTAATCTTTATGTAAAAACGATTTCCCTTTAAATGCCCTATTCTAATCTTGTTGTTATGGTATGTTTTAGAAATGATTTTGATACCTTCAAAATTAAAACCTTCCATAGCTTCTTCATATTTTTTATGTAAAGAGATATACTGTTTTGTCATTGCATGCTTATCTTTAAGACCTGCATAACCAATCTCTCTATTTTTTATACCAAGATAACGTGCGATTTGTCCTACCATCTCATTTGTAGAGAGGTTTTTCTTTCTTACTAAAAGTATAAGGTGTTCACCTTCTCCTGAAAACTCATAAATGGGCAACTCTTCAACAACAAAATCACGGGGAGATTGTTTAAAGTGAAAGTCTATGCTTGCATGAGCAAGTGAGTAAAATCTATTCATAATATTTATCCTTAAAAATGATGTGCTTTGCATCTGTTTGTATATTTATTCCTAGAAGCATAAGCAAAAACTGTGATTGGTGTCCTTGTCTGCTGTGATCTTCGCTTAAGAGCTTTAGTGTCGCGTTTATCAAATGCTATTAACATCTCATACTCTTCACCACTACAAGCCACACTTTTAGCTATTTTTTTACTAAACTTCAGACCTATACGGTTAAGTGATGTCATCTTGCCAAGATCACTAAAAAGACCATCCGAAATATCCATACCAGCTTTAAGAACTCTCTGTGATTTTTGAACAAACTCTTGTCTGAGTTTAATATCTATAAATTTTGACTTTTTATGAATTGTTCCATTATTAAACAACTTCTTTAACTCTTTTGCCGATTTTCCAAGAGTACCTGTATATGCTAGGGCATAACCATTTCTTACACATGAGCGTAAAAGTGGTTTATCAGTTTTAGAAATGATAGTTATAGTGATATCTAATTTTGTATTACTTATGGTATCACCACCTATAATATCAATACCGTATTGTAAAGCAACTTTTTTAAAACCCTCTGCTAACTCTTGCATATCCTCACGACTCATACACTTTGGCATAGCTACACTTAGGAGTGCATACTTTGGTACAGCATTCATAGCAATAGCATCTGAAATATTTACAAGCATAGCTCTTTGGGCGATTTGTCCATAAGTAAGCCATTTTTTTTTGTAATGTACATTTTCAAAAAAAGCATCTTTAGAGTAGACGTACCCCTCTATAAGTGCTCCATCATCACCGATATGACGGCTAGTAAACTGTGATATAAAATAATTCTCTAAATTCAATTAATCTTCTTTAAGCATATATTAACAACTGTCAATATAAAATAATAGGCAATTATAACATTTTTAGGAAAATATTATGAAAGACTTGATGAAAAAGATATTTCTTAAATTAAATACCTATCTATTTTTATACTACTCGTCTCTTTTATTACAATCATTCTCGCGCTAGAGCAGCAATTATCATTTGAAAAAGTAAATAATCTCAACAAACAAAAAAAGATTATCAATTCTTTAACAGCACTCAAAAAAGATGATATTGAATTTACACTTATTCAGTTTAATGGAAAAAGTATACAACTCCACCAAGAAATTTACAATTTACAAAGTATTTACAAGTATGTTTTTAAAAACTCGAGAGAGTACCTTTCTGATTGAGATAAACTATCAGCTTATACTGCTGTATTTCATTACTCTGTACATACTTTTAATGTAAATAATAAAGATGAAGAGACTCGTAACAGTGCACAATCAAAACTAGCAATTACATTTGCAAATATTACGAACCATATCAATGATATGCTTATTAAAAATATAGAATATAATCAAAATAAATTAAATACTATTTAAGTTGCTACAATTATTATATTTATTTTAATATTTCTTGCAACATTTTGGTATAGAAAAAGACTTTTTTCTATTTACAAAGATATTGAATTTTTATACCAAGTAGATAAAATAAAATTATCATGAGATTTATACTCTTGAAGTTGATGCTATTTTAATAAGAATAAATAGAAAACAGTAACAACAGATAATCCGACTATGATGGATCTTGTAAAAGTCCCCTAGTCATAAAAGTGAATGGTGGATTTATAATTAAACCAAACAACACTAACCTAGATGAAGTATATCGTCAAGTAAAAGAGATACTTCGATAGGTACAAACAAAATTTGGCAGACTAGGGGTATGACTCAGATACATGTGTAAAAATAAGTGTCTGAAATAGTAACTTTTTTTCAACTAAACCCTTTTTACACCCCCAGTTAACCTTTCATATAATTTTTTGCGATACAATCAAGCTTATAATTAGTTCTAATTTTAAGGAAATTTAATGAGTATTCCTATTTATACTTACGATGCTATTGTTGTTGGTGCAGGCCTTGCCGGTTGTGCAGCAGCAAGAGAGTTACAACAGGCAGGTAAAAAAGTTGCTGTTATTACAAAGCTACACCCACTAAGAAGTCATTCTGGTGCGGCACAAGGTGGAATTAATGCAGCATTTAGTGATGAAGACAGTGTTGAGCTTCACGAGTTTGATACAGTAAAAGGTTCTGACTATTTAGCAGACCAAGATGCTGTTGAATTTATGTGTTCAAATGCACCAGAAACTATTCGTTGGGTTGAAAAAATGGGTGCGGTATTTAGCCGTACTGCCGATGGAAAAATCGCACAGCGTCCTTTTGGTGGGCAGTCTTCTCCACGTGCTTGTTATGCAAAAGACAGAACAGGTCTTACACTATTACAAACTATTTATGAACAAGCAGCTCGTATTGGTGTTAAGTTTTGGGATGAGTGGTATGCAGCAGATATTATCTATAAAGATGGAAAAGTTTCAGGTATTGTTGCTTTTAATATCCGTGACATGCAAATGGCAATTTTTAATGCTAAATCTGTAATGTTTGCAACGGGCGGGTATGCTCGTGCTTATAAAATCAACTCAAATGCTCATGCAAATACAGGTGATGGTCTTTCAATCGTTGCTCGTCATGGTCTTCCTTTAGAAGATATGGAATTTGTACAGTTCCACCCATCAGGTCTTTCAGGAAATGGTGTTCTTATCTCTGAAGCAGCTCGTGGTGAAGGTGGACAACTTATTAACTCCGAGGGTGAGCGTTTTATGGAAAGATATGCTCCAAAAGCGATGGAACTTGCATCTCGAGATGTTGTTGCTCGTGCTATTTTAAATGAAATTAGAGAAGGTCGTGGTTGTGGTCCAAGAAAAGATGCTGTTTATTTAGATGTAACACATTTAGGAAAAGACCTTATTATGGCAAGACTTCCTGAACTTCGTGAGTTAGCTATCACTTTCTTAGGTCTTGACATGATTAAAGAGCCTATCCTTATCTCTGCTACTGCACACTACTCTATGGGTGGTATTCCAGTAAATATCGCTGGTAATGTTCGTTTAAATAATGATGAACTTATCGAAGGTTTTTATGCAGCTGGTGAGTGTGCTTGTGTATCTGTTCACGGTGCAAATCGTCTTGGTGCAAACTCAGTTCTTGAAGCACTTCTTTTTGGTCGTTTCGTTGGTAAAACAATGGCTGGGGAAATTGATAAAATTGAACTTCGTGTTGCTACACAAGATGATGCAACAACTGCACTTGCAGAAATAAACTGGATTTTAACTAACAACGGTTCTGAAAAAGTTCCAACTCTTAGAGAAGAGTTACAACAAAGTATGACTGCAAATGCAGGTGCCTTTAGAACAAAAGAGACTCTAGATACAGTTATCGCTAAAATTAAAGAACTTCGTGCACGTTTTCAAAACATCCGCATCAAAGACAAGTCAAAAGTATTTAACACTGAACTTCAAGAAGCTCTTGAGTTTGGACATATGCTTGACTACTCTATGTTCATCGTAGAGGCTGCTGTTGCGAGAAAGGAAAGCCGTGGTGCTCATTTTAGAGAAGATTTTGACATTCGTAATGATGAAGAATTTTTAAAACACACAATGGCATATATGGATTCAGATGGTAACATCAAACTAGATTACATGGATGTTGTTTTAGGCAAACATGAGCTTAGAGCTAGAACTTACTAAAAGAGGAATAGAAAACTTATGAGTACAACTACAATTAATACACAAAAAGTAAACTTCAATGTATTTCGTTTTAATGCTGATGAAGACTATCTTCCATACTATGAAAATTATTCTATGGATGTTACTTCTGAAGAAGTTGTTTTAGACATCTTAAATAGAATCAAATGGGACCATGATGGAAGTTTTTCATATAGAAGATCTTGTCGCCACGGTATCTGTGGAACATGTGCTATCAAGGTAAATGGTCGAGTAACTCTTGCTTGTAAAGAGTCTATGACTGACATGATTGAAGTTTTCGGTAACGAGCTGACTATCGAGCCACTAAGTAAAAAGCGTGCTATTAAAGATTTAATCATTGATAAAGCTGATTTCTGGGAAAAGCATGAGCAAGTAACACCTTATCTTGATACAGAGATTGATGAAACTCCAACAGCTGAGAATATAGTAACTCCTGCACAGGCAGAAACACTAGACGAAGCTGACTTATGTATTCAGTGTGGTGCTTGTCACTATGCTTGTCCTGTTGTTGAGATTAGTGACGAATTTATGGGTCCAGCTGCGTTTGCAGCGGCTTATAGATTTGAAGCTGATATTCGTGATGGTAATGAGTCAAGACTTACAGATGTGAATAAAATGGGTTCAGGTGTGTGGGACTGTGTAAAATGTTTTGAGTGTGCTGATGCATGTCCAAAAGAGATTAACCCGATTGAAAAAATTGGTAAACTACATAATATGCTTTTCCAGTCAGGTAAAGCAGAGTCAAATATCGCAACACGTCATGCTGTTGGTTTTGAGAGATCAATCAAGCGAAATGGTGTTCTTGACGAGGGTAGTTTAGTTCTTTACT
This sequence comes from Sulfurimonas sp., assembly GCA_003978465.1. Classification (GTDB taxonomy): domain Bacteria; phylum Campylobacterota; class Campylobacteria; order Campylobacterales; family Sulfurimonadaceae; genus Sulfurimonas. The sequence goes on from QNZS01000050.1 coordinate 8,432, forward strand.
CTGAGTTAGCTGGAATCGTAAAACATGTACCAGTTGCACTTAAGATGTTTAGTAAGGGTAAGATTGTTCCACCATGGGGCATTATAAAATCAGATAACCTTGATGAGATTCAAAAACTTGTAAAATCTTCATCAACTGCAAAGTTCTAGGAGTAGATAATGGGAAAATTAAAATACGCACTTTTTACAGGATGTACGGCTAAACAAAGTACACCTGAGCAAATGATGTCTACAATGGCAGTTGCAGAAAAACTTGACATTGAGTTAGTAGAACTTACAGAAGCTTCATGTTGTGGAGCTTCTCACCTACAAGACTATGATGACTTTTTATCTCTAGTTTTAAATGCTAGAAACATTGCTTATGCAGAAAAACATGAGTTAACAATGGTTACTATCTGTAATACTTGTCAGCTAAACACTGCTATGACTAAACACCGCTTAGACAATAGTGCTGACTTAAAAGCAAGAGTTAATGAAAAACTTGGAGAAATTGGTTTAGAGTACAAAGGTACTTCAAAAATCACTCACTTCTTATATGCTATCATTGATGACTTTGGTCTTGATAAACTCAAAGAGATGGTTGTTACACCACTTAGCCAGTTTAACATCGCACCTTTTTATGGTTGTCATAACATCCGTCCTTCAGAGCTTCAAAATGAGACTCATGATACTCCTGAAAATTCTTATAACCCTACTTCACTTGATGACTTAATCATCGCTTGTGGTGGTATGACAGTTGACTACGAAGAAAAGAACAAATGTTGTGGTTTCCATGCAGAGCTTCAAGCACCTAAGGTTTCTGCTATTCTAACTGGAAATGCAATCGCTGGTGCTATGGATGGTAACGCTGACTGGATAGTAACTCCATGTCCACTTTGTCACTTAAAGCTAGACACACAAACAGGTCATGCATCTGAAGCTATTGGACGTGAAGTTTCACTTCCTGTTCTTCACATGCAACAGATGATTGGTCTTGCACTTGGTTGTCCTCCTGAAACATTAGGTATGAAACACCACATAACAAAAGTAGACTTCGTTTAGTCAACTTCTTCCATTCCCGCTTATGCGGGAAGCCTTCAATTTTTATACTTTACACTATCTCAACAATGGAAATAATATGTCAGACTCAATAGAAATAATTTCGTGGAATGTCAATGGTATTCGTGCTGTACACACAAAAGAAGCGCTTAAATGGATAGATGAACGTCAAACTGATATTCTATGCCTTCAAGAGATAAAAGCCCTTCCTGAACAAATCCCTGATGGTCTGTTTGATAAAGAGTATGAAGAGTTACATGTAAACTCAGCTGAAAAAAAAGGCTATAGTGGAACTGCAACATTTTCTATGTTAAAGAGCGACTATAACTCTACTGATAACCATATTGATACTATGAATGAAGGTCGTATAGTTGAAACTCACTACGATGACATAGTACTCTTTAACATCTACTTTCCAAATGGTCAAAAGAACCAAGAGCGCCTTGACTATAAGATGAAATTTTATGATGACTTATTAACTCACTGTGAGAAATTAAGAGAAGAGGGAAAAAGTATAGTTATCTGTGGAGATGTAAATACAGCTCATAAAGAACAAGACCTTAAAAATCCAAAAGCAAACTCTAAAACATCTGGTTTTTTACCGATAGAGCGTGAGTGGATAGATAAACTACTCGACCATGGTTATGTAGATTCTTTTCGTTATGTAAATGGTGATGAAGCTGATAGATATAGCTGGTGGTCATACCGTTCAAGTGCAAGGCTTAAAAATGTAGGCTGGAGAATAGACTACTTCTTCATCAGTGAAGACTTATGTGAATCTCTTGAAGATGCTTTCATATTAGACTACATAACAGGTAGTGATCATTGCCCTGTTGGGATAAGACTCGCAATTTAACTTCTAAGTAATAAGTACTATTATGTTCTCTTGATGAATTATTCTACAAGTAGAGGACATTTGCTCCAAATAATCATTATTTTCTTGCTAAAAAGACATTTATTTTCTAAGCTAAATCTGTAAAATCTCTACATTTCTTTCATAAAATACATCAATATATTATTTTAGAGGATACTTTCTATCTTACTCTATTTTATTATTTAAAGTTATGTTGTATATAGTGTCTGCTATTAAGTAGTTATACTAGCCCATAATAATGAGAACTAGTGAATGAAAATGGACTTAAGTTAAAACAGAATATTTACTTGAAAAAGAAATCTCTATACAGACTATTACATTAAAAGCTCATACCAGTAAAAGTGAAAAGTTTCTTTGGCTCTTCAAACACTTTAGAAAAAAGAAGTGGCAATTTTAGATCAAACAGAATTTAAAAGCGATAATACTTATTTTAAAAGTATAAAAGAAATGAAATAAAGTATCATGGATTCTTCTAACGAGTCTAGTGTAAACTTTGTTACATCCGACAAGCTAGACTGGTAATATAGCAACTCCTTTTCTCTCCTCAGGCCAAGAAAGGTGTAAAAATCATCAATAAAGTGACTTGAAACCAAAAATGATGAAACTTCTGAAAATCACAGAAGATGACCCTCCTAAATCTCCACCTGTATTTACATACTTGTCTCAGAATTTAAAAGGTAAACTCGCAAGAAGAATAAATAACATATACTTATTTATGAAATACTTGAGTCCGAAAAAGTTATCAAAGTTCTTAGAATCTAGACACACTACGACTAAAAATCTAATAAAAATGAGGAGTGAATAATTTACAGGACAGTTTTACTGACCATATATTATAATATATACTGCAGCGACCATAAAACATAGAATGAAAGTAGCTGCAATAATTTTTCCACTACTTTGGTTCTTTTTTTCTCTTTTTTCTTTCTCGTCTTTATATTCTTGACTTGGCATTTATTTTCCTTTTTTTAGTCTAAGAATATACCATCTTCACACTAAATTTTCAATTAATAGTAAATTAAATTTTAATTTACTACAATATAAGACACTTAAAGGTGATACATATTGATAACTCCAACCAAAGACTAAATGATGTATTTTCTATAGATTATACATGGATGAAGAGATACTAAAAACTAAATGTACAACCTAAAAATAAATAAGTAGTAATTCATCTAGTTATGAGTGAATAATTAGTAAGAAACTAGCTTACTAAGAAAAGAGAAGGCTTATGGCATAGTATACTCTTTAGCACATGATAAAATCGATATTTTTATAAGAAATCAGGTTTAACAAATTATGTTACTGAAGCATTAATTGTTGAGCTCTAAGATGGCTCAATTATTGTAACCTTGTGTTGTCACCTGCTTAATCCACCAGCTGAAGTTGAGAGTAACGATGAGTATCATCAAAAACTGCTAGTGTGTATGAAAAGATATGGATTTAAGTAGTGATTATGCTTATACTAACTTTTCTTGTAATGATAAGCTTAACTATTGCAGATTAATTTCATTTTTATTGGGCTTTTGGTAGTAAAATAGGACTAGATAAAGTCATACCAAGAAAAGGTGGAAAAGATTTGTTAAATTCTGGAAAGTTTCTAACCATTTTGGTAGGGTTTATTGTACTTGGTTTTGCTGAAATTACTTTTATAGAATGGTCTCTATCGATACTGTTTTTCATTTGCTCTATTGGAGATATTAAAACAGTAGTATTGTTCAAAAAAATCGAATCAACAGATTTTACTGTATTTGATACTAAATATTTTATACCCCTATCTTTTGGGCTATCTCTTTAGCATTATTTACATATAGAATATTCTAAGATTTATATTACGAAGTATTAATGAATATTTCTGTAAAATTCTATAAAAAGGATGATTATGGATATGAGTATGCATATGGAAGCTATAAACTTAGTGAAGTCATTAAACGGAACATATAAACTAAAAGATAAAGAAATGGTTGTGCAAGTACTTGAAGAGTATAAGCAGAAAAATAACTGTAGTTATAAACATGCTTATGACAAGATGGTTGAGGAAAACCCTTCTTACTCTACATATAGCTCATGGAAACGTAAGATAGGGAGTTAAAATAGTTGTTTTAACATAATCCATATATTTGAGTCTTCATCAAAAAATACACTGGAATATTTTCAAAAAGTGCTATTCAAGTACCATTCTTCCCTTTCTCATTAGCTATATCTCTTACACTAAACTCAGTTGCATGTGCACTCACTTGTAAAAGGATACCAATTATTATAACTCTAGAAAGATAAGGTATGTTTATAATTTTGCCTTTGGTCTAAATGCCTTGATAACTTCTTCCTTTGTCTCCATAAATGGACCTTCTATAAGATCTATACAGTAAGGAACAGCCGGAAAAACTGCATCCAAACACTCTCTTATAGACTTTGGTTTTCCAGGGAGATTAATAATCAGTGATTTTCCTCTTATACCTGCAGTTTGGCGTGAAAGTATAGCTGTTGGAACATACTGAAGACTCACTTGACGCATAAGCTCACCAAAACCTGGCATCATCTTCTCACACACATTCTCTGTAGCTTCAGGAGTTACATCACGAAGTGCTGGACCTGTTCCACCAGTTGTAACTACTAAACAGCATCCTTCATCATCACATAACTCTTTCATAGTCGCTTCTAATATATCTTGCTCATCAGGTATACATCTATAAACTATTTCAAACTTGCTTTTAAGATAATCTTTCATAGTGTCTTGAATTGCAACACCAGATATATCTTCATATATACCCTTACTTGCTCTATCACTTGCTGTTATTACACCTATTTTAATTGGACTCATTGGATTTTCCTTTATTGATTATTTTTTATGACAACTGTAAAAAGTGATTTGCTTCTTTTATATATATGACAGTTGCAACATCTAAAAATAGTTTTCTAGCTTCTTCTACATCTATTACAGCATCTTTAGACCCAAGATACACTTCTATCTTCACACCCTTACTCTGAAGTTCTAAAAGGTCTGGTACACTCCACTGATATGTTAAAAGTTCTTCAAGCTCTTCTTTATTTTCTTTTTGAAATTCTAATTCCTTTTTTTCATAAGGCATGAAACAAGTTTTTATAAAATTTTGCATATATTTTTTTCTATTCTTAGCATAATAAAGCATCTGTAGCCTATGAAACTTTCCACCCTGTGTCTCAAAAAATACAGGAGAAAGTAGTTGTAGAGTATCTATTCTATTACCCCTTTGTAGTTGTTCTTGTGTGTACTTTAGAGCTTTGATTGTTCCATAACTAAAACCACCTACTGTATATGCACCTTTTTTTAAAAAAGCTTCAAAAAGGTATGCTTCATTTTTAAGAGAAAATCCGCTATAAAACTTCATCGAGTAACTTTCTCACATCTGTCTTAGAGATACTTTCTCTCTCTAGTAAAATAGACTCTATACTTTCTAAAGTGGTATGAATTGATAAGAGTAGTATTTTACACTCTTGATACAGCTTCTCTAACATTAGGATGGACTCATCTTTAGCAGGGAGTAGCGATGAACCCATCCCATACTCTTGACACATCATCTCAACTAACTCTTTTGCCTCAGATAAATCAATAACAACACTACTCGAGTGCTCACCATACTTTATATCACAGGCAACCGTGCCAGCTAAAAGCATTTGAACTCTTGACTCTAACTCTCGTTTTATAAAAGGCTCATTTATAGCTGGTGTGAGTTTTTCATTTGAGAGCATTAACTTCTCAAAAGGTATATCAAAATGTGTTGCAAGAGCTACTTTTGCTGCTTGATATGTTATACGAAAAGTTTTTTGTTGATTATTTAACATTTGAAGTTTTTTCTTTCCAAACATCACCTTATCTTTTACCTCATAAAAATGCTCTATTGTTACATGTAAACTGTTTTGACGAAGAGATAGAAGAGCTGATTCATTGACTAGAGCTGCTAATGCTGCACCGTTAAAACCAACTGTCATATTAGCCACAATTTTTACATCTACCTTGTTGGGTACTTTTGTTAGATACTTGTTAAGTATGGATTCTCTCTCCCCTTTTGTTGGCAGTTCTACAAATATACGTCTATCAAAACGCCCAGCACGAAGTAGAGCCTCATCTAAAACTTCTATCTTGTTTGTAGCTGCTACAACTATGACACCACTAGAACCTTCAAAACCATCCATTTCAGTGAGAAGTTGGTTAAGTGTTCCTTCTCTCTCATCATTTCTCTCTCCTCCGCGTTTTTTACCCACAGCATCTATCTCATCAATAAATATAATACTTGGAGCATTTTTCTTTGCTACTAAAAAGAGTTCATGTACACGTTTGGCACCCATTCCTACATATATCTGAACAAATGAAGCACCACTTTGATAGTAAAAAGGTACATTTGCTGCGTTTGCCACTGCTTTTGCTATCATAGTCTTACCAACACCCGGAGGGCCTACAAGTAAAACACCACGAGGCATACGTGCACCAAATTTTTTATATCGTGTTGGATTTTTCATAAAGTCTATAATCTCTTCAAGCTCTATCTTAACATCACTTATACCACCGATATCATCAAAACTTACATCACTTTTTGTAGATTCTAGTGACTCTAGACTTATGCCAGGAGTCTGTATTGGAGTGCTTTTTTTCATACCACTCATATGTAAAGAGATACCCTCTTGTTTTTGCCAAAAACGAAAAATAAATGAGCCTAAACATAAAAAAAGAATTATAAATAAGATATAAACCAATACATTTGATTCATTACTTATCTCTACCTTGTAATTAACAAACATACTTGGAGTTACTTGTGAAGAGGCTATTTTAAAAAGTTCATTTCCTATTTGTAGATAAACATAGTCTTCAGACACTATAACCTTTTGCACACTCTTATCTGATAAAATTTTATTTGCTTCAGAGAGTGTTATTAACTTAGAAGTATCTCGAAGTACTGCGAAAAGAATAAGTGAAATAATGATAAGTCCAGATATATAAATAACTATACGATTTACCTTAGATGTTAGCATAGTTTATTTCCTCTTTTACCTCATAGTCCGCTATCTTAATCCAGTTACCAAGAAGATCTTCTTTTGAGTCTACTATGATTTTGTTAAAGTACTGATCAAGCCCATGGTATAAACCATCTTTTTGAGACTCTATAAGAACTTCAAGTTCACCAGTAACAGCCTTTCTAAATTCATAATTTTTCATATTTATAAGGTTTTGAATCTCATGAAGTCTCTCTTTTGCTACTTTACCATTTACCTCTAGTTTCATACTAGCTGATGGTGTGCCGTCACGTTTAGAGTATGTAAAAGCATGAAGGTGTGTCAGTGGTAAATCTCTTGCGTTAGCCATAGCCTCTAACCAAAGCTCTTCACTCTCTCCTGGATGACCTGTTATAAAATCAGTTCCAATAGCATAACCTTTATCCGAAAGTAACTCAAAAAGTTCTTTATCTTGTTTGTAAACATTGCGTCTATTCATAAGTTTTAGCATGTTAGGAGCAGTGTGTTGGAGGGCGATATGCATATGCTTCTCCATCCAAGGCTCACCTAAAATCTCTTTAAACTCATCAGTTATCTGTATAGGTTCAACACTTCCAAGGCGAATTCTACGAACACCACGGATTTGAGAAATTTTTTTCATGAGCGATGCTAAAGATGTTTTTGTATCTTGACCGTATGAGCCAACATTTGTACCAGTGAGGATAAACTCTCCAAAACCATTAAGGGCCAAATGTGCTATCTGCTCTAAAATTCTAGCTTCACTCATACTTCTAGCATCACCACGTACAAAAGGGATGATGCAGTAAGAACAACGAAAGTTACAGCCCTCTTGTATTTTGATAAAGGCACGGCTTTTACCAACAAAATCATCAACAATGACATCATCTATATGGTTTAAATCACCTGGGTCATAAAAAGGCTGTTCTTTTTTTAAAAGTACATCTATCTTCTCTTTTTCACTCTGTCCAAAAACACCATGAATACGTCCCTCTTTTAAAAGTGACTCACCCTTAGTATGTGCACCACAACCAGTAAGAAAGACTTTAACCCCACTGCCCTTTTTCTCAATGCTAGAGATATATGAGCGAACATTTGTATCTGCTCCATTAGTAACCGTACAAGAGTTTATAACGATAGTATCAGCCTCAGACTCATTAAGTGTTACTTCAGAGTCTTTCATTGAAGACATCATCACTTGAGAGTCATAAATATTTGTTCGACAACCGAAAGTTTTAAAAAATACTTTTTTCATCTAAGCTATTCCTTCTTTTTCATCAAAAGGAGGTGAGATTTTTTCCTGTGTTTGAACATATAGTTGTTGTGTTGGGTACGCTATAGTTATATCGTCTTCTGTATTGAATGCATCCACTATTTCAGTAGAGATTACACTTCTAAGTGTAAGTGTTGCATATGCATTTGTAAGATACCATGCTTCTATATCCATACCATTTGAATTGATAAAAGAAAATATTCTTGGTTCAACATTTGTATTTTTTAAGCTATAGTGTTCACGAAGTGTGTTCAACTGCTTTCTTGTGATGTCAGTATAACCCTTAGAGAACTTCTTAGTTATCTTCTTTGCAATCTGCATAGCTTTTTTATGGTTAGAGTCAAAGGTAATAGTAATTTTTATTCCATCCCAAACGGTTTTAAGAGAGTAGTGTGTATAGTTTGAAATCATACGTGTAAACACATAGTTGTTTGGTATAAATATAATACGCCCAGCTCTACGGTTATGCTCAATTGAAGTAAGTGTAATATCTTCAAATAGGGTGATACGAATGAGTGAAATATCCATAACATCACCTACGTACTCCATTCCATCCATATCAACACGAATTCTATCACCCACATGAATACTTCCACCAAAAACTATAACTAACCAACCAAGAATAGACATAAACCAGTCTTTCATAGCGATGGCGATACCCGCAGAGGCAAACCCTAAGATTGTAACAATGTAAGCTACATTTTCTATATAGTTAAAAAATAGTATCAGAATGATAAATATAAAGTTTGTAAATGTAATAATTTTATTCGCCATATAAAATCGTTCGTTATCTGTGATGTACTTCTTTACTACAAGTTTAAGTAGGAAAAATACGAAAAATACAACTAAAATAACCATTCCGATTTTCATTAGTCTATATACTTGTTTTTCTATGCCTTTGTTTATACTTATCTCAACAATCTCTAGTCTTTTTTGATATACATCTAATGTTACATTAATTGTATCAAGAGCTGTTTTAAATCTATCTAACTGTATTTTTTTATATTTGTGTATTTTTGTGTATTTTTCACTAGGGTCTAAGATCACTAGCTCTCTATAAATATTATGTTCTCTTGTTAAAAGATTTATTACCTTTATCAAAGTTTCACGCTTGAGTTTATACTCATCAAAATTAGTAGTAAAATTTTTAATCATAGAAAAACCAGTAAAGATATCAAAAGGGTTTGTTATTTTTTCTACTGCACCAATAGCTGGTGGTGTTATCAAGTCAGCAAATGGAGCCGAGTTTTTCCCTTTTAACTTTTCTATTTGTGATGTTAAAATATTCTTTTTAGATACAAGCCCATTTAATTCATCTTGATCACTTATATCTTTAGCATGTTTCCTTAGGTATGTAATACGCTTTTCAATCTCTGCTAAACTCGTTCTAACAGTGAGTGAAGTCAAGTAAGATGCATAACTTTTAATCCAAGGATTCTCCTCAGAGATACCTTTTTCAAAATCATGTAGTTGTTGTTCATATGTTTGGATTTGACTTGCATATAAGATTCTAAGTTCTTGAGTTAGCTTTACACTCTCTGCCCCAAAGACAGATATACTAAAAATAAAAAATAAAAATAAAAATAATTTTATCTGCATTATTTAGCTCCAAATGTATCGAGGACAGATAGCACAAGGGACTTTTCACAGGCATCAGTTATTTTTACACCACCAATCCCAACAGGTAAAATAAAAGTAATACTAGAGTCAGAACTTTTTTTATCCAAAAAGAAAGTTTCATAAAAGCTATTTGAATCCTTAATATCATACGATGTAGGGAGTGAGTATTTGTTTAATAAACTCTTCACTTTTAGTGCTTCAGCCTCACTCATAAGTCCCATTTTTACAGCAGTATCATTTGCTAAAACCATGCCTATAGCTACAGCTTCACCATGAAGGTATTTTTTATATTTAGTCTCATTTTCTATAACATGCCCAAATGTATGGCCATAGTTTAGTGCAGCTCTTATGCCATTCTCTTTTTCATCTTGTGCAACTACTGAGGCTTTTGTCTGTACTGCTTGTTTGATAACATCTTGTAAAACATCTTTATTACTCAAGTCTGCTGTTTCTAAAAATACAAAAAAATCTTTGTTAAAAGTAACAGCCATTTTCACTATCTCAGCTACACCCGCACCAAACTCACGAGCAGCAAGTGTTGTTAAAAAGTATGGATCTATTAGAACTGCTTTAGGTTGATGAAATGCACCTATAAGGTTTTTTCCGTAACTATTGTTCATACCAGTTTTACCACCAACACTAGCATCTACTTGCGAAAGTAGTGTAGTTGGAATTTGAGTAAAACTAATACCGCGTTGATAAATACTAGCGGCAAATCCAGTCATATCACCAATCACACCACCACCAAATGCGATAAGCATAGACTTACGGTTAAACTTATGGTTAAAAAGTGACTCGAGTATCATGTTGATAGAATCTTGATTTTTATACTCTTCACCATCAGGAACTGTGATGATATAAAGTTCTTTTGCAGTCACTTTTGAGAGAAGATAAGATAAGTGTAGTCCAGCAATTTTAGGATTTGTAACAATAGCCACTTTTGTATCAAAATGGATAGGTTTAAGTTTGTCTATTGTGATGTCGTATGAGTTGTCTACTACTTGCTTAAGTGTGATGTTTACTTGCATTATTTATCCAAATTATTATATGTATAGATAATACTCAAAATTAGCTAATAATTTGCTAAATTATAGTTGTACTGGAATAAAGATTTGGTGGTAATCGTCCAACTTGTAGTAAAGCTTTTCGCTATCTGTTGAAAATAGTGAATAAATACGGCGAGATGTGAGTTTTTTTGTAAAGGGAAGCAGTTGAATAAAATTCTCTTTTTGCATTAATTTTGAAATGGGATTCTCATGTTCTTGATAAATTTTAATACTTTTAGTAAAGATTGTTGAGAGGTTATTATAGTGTTCAATCACCTCTTCTTTTTCATCTTGATGTTCGTTCATATAGTTATACATTTCTATGTTAAAATTCATCTGCTCAGAGATATCAAAAATAGTCGAAGAAATTTTCTCTAGGTCTTTGTTATTTGAGAGTATCAATGCAGCATCTTTAAGGTTAGAGAAGCGTTTATCTGAGAGTTTGAGTACTGGTAGGTGTGCTTCATACATAGCCTGTCTCACATAATAATCAGCAAACATCTCTTTTGAAATTATTACTAGTCCAACATGGTAATAATTGATATCCTTGTGAAAAGTATCTCTTAAATTAATACTATCATAATCAATATTAATGATTACATTCATACTTCTAAGGCTTTTAATGTACTGAAGTATCTCTATATTTGAAGGGTTTGTCACTTTTATAATAAGATCATGTTTAAACTGTCTATGTGCATATACGGAGCGTCGTATGCTCTCTTTAACCGTATCGTGATTGACAATATTCATATCTATGTAGAGTAAAATATTTGAGCCAAAAGGTGCTGGAAACTGTCCTAACTCGTGTTTAATAGAACGATACACTGACTTTAAAACGGATGGTTCACCTACTAAAACAAGTAAATCATTTGGTTGAATCATTTTTCGCCTTGAAGGCATTATAAGTTTACGGTTCCTATATATCGCAACTATTCGCCAGTTTTTTTGCTCGATGGCACCTATATGTCTGTAAACAAAAGAGCTTCCAAAAGGAACAAGAACTTCCATTATTTCACCCTCACCCACACCAACATTTTGAGCAATAACTGGTACATTAGGTAGATAGTCTAAAAGACGAGAAGCTACAAGTTCATTGACATTTACTAACTCAACATTTGCATCTTGATTGTGCATATTCCATTGGTTTAAAATAATGACTCGAAGATGTTTTTTAATGGCTCTGATGTTTTTCATTATGTTTTCTACATTAATTTGAGAATCCACAACAATAAAAACTTGTATAAATTCCATTTTTAAAAGGTTAGATAACTTATACAAGCTTGTAGGATCAAACTCATAAAATTTAAAACGTGCTGGATTTACATCATCAAATTTTTTCGCTTTTGTTTGAACTATATAATAAATATTTTCATTAGTGTATGTCTCACTCACCCTTTTAATAAAGTGTGCTCCAACATCTCCCTCACTAATTATTAATATCTTTTTCATTTTTTATGCTACTCTCTTTAAAACATTAGAACTTTTAATCCACATCTCTGTATCTGATATTCTCCATACCTTATCTATGAAGTAACCTGTGATTTTAATCCACTCTAAAGTCTTCTCATTTGAAGTAAAAGAGGTGGATTTTCCCAATACAGCTATCTTCTCTCCATCAATAATGTCATAAATATTTACCTCTGTTTTGACGCTATAAGTATATGTTAGAGTCTCAGTTCGTTTAAACTGCTCTTTCATAAGAAGGTTTGGAAATTTATTTTTGTCTTCAAGACTTTGGGTATTCAAAAATTTTTTAATTACTACAGTGGTTTTTATGATTTTTGGAACTATGATTTTACAAATAATTTTGTTTTCTTCTTTGAGTTTTATAGACTTTTTAAGAGTATTTGTTTCATTATTCAAAGTTAGTATTTTATTTTTATAAGTTTCTTCTTCTAGTTGTAATTCAATCTCAACTACAGAACTTTGTGTCTGTCCATAGTCACTTCTTAATTTACTTATATCATTTACTATGGACTCTATTCTTTGTACTTCATCTGCATTTAATATACTAAAAGATAGTATTAAAAATATAAAGAAGTACTTCATTAAGAACCTTTTTTTAGAAGTTTGACACCCATTTCGACATGATGAGTATAAGGAAATTGATCAAAAAGAGCCATGCCCATCACTGTATGTGTTTGAGTAAGTATATCTAAATCCCTCACCAAACTCTCAGGGTTACAGGAGATATATACTATATGCTCATAACGCGATACAAAATGGCATGAGTCTATGTCCATACCACTTCTTGGAGGGTCTACAAAGATACTATCTATCTTATATTTATTGATATCTATTTCTTTCATACGACGGTACTCTCTACCACCATCAAGAGCATCAACAAACTCTTCTACAGCCATACGAACAAACTCAATGTTCTTTACATCATTAAGCTTCATATTTACCTTTGCTGCATTTATAGATGACTTTGAGATTTCTGTTGCTAATATCTTCTGAAAGATTCCAGCAAAAGGGATAGTAAAATTACCAGCTCCACAATAAAGTTCAAGTAAATCACCACTAGCACTAGAGTACTGTTCTATTGCCCAAGTAATCATATCTTCATTTACTCTAGCATTTGGTTGTGTAAAACTATTTTCTATATGATGAAACTTATAGTCTTTATCTTTTATACTGAGTATTTCAGTGATATAATCTTGCCCAATAATCACTTTTTGTTTTCGACTACGCCCAATTATATAAATACCTAACTCTTTTGCGATCTCTTTTGCTTTTTCTTCCCACTCATCATCAAGTCGTCTGTGATAAAGCATTGAAATTACTATCTCACCAGAACTTGAGCTTAAGAAGTCTATTCCAAAGAGTTTAAAACCTATCTCAGCCTCTTTTATGCTTTTAAGTAATTTTGGCATTAGGTCTGATATATACTCATTAACCTGAGGACATTCTTCTACAAAAACTACACCATCTTTAGTGACATTATTCATCGCATAACGGATTTCATCACCATCATGCCATAGTTTAAATTCACTACGTGAACGATAATGTTGGTCTGGTGATTCAAAAACATATATCTCTCCATCATATAAGCGAGAGAATCGTTCTTTATTTAAGTCTAATTTTTCTTTGAGTTGTCCAGCATATCCATTCTCATACACGATACAAGCACCACATTCACCAAAATGTTTACAATTCATTTTTATCCTCTATTTTATCGAAGCTATCAAGTTACCAATTAAAAGACTCCAACCATCTATTAGTACAAAAACAAGTATCTTAAAGGGAAGGGATATCATAACTGGTGGGAGCATCATCATACCCATAGACATAAGTATGGAAGCGACAACCATATCTATAACTAAAAAAGGTAGAAAGATTAAAAAGCCTATTTCAAAGGCTGTTTTAATCTCACTAATCACAAATGCAGGAACTACTATAGACAAAGGGACATCCGCAACACTTTGTGGGTTTTCCATCTTTCTTATACGAAAAAAGAGAGCTAAATCTTTCTCTCGTGTATTTCTTATCATAAAATTTTTTAAAGGAAGTGTCGTTTTTTCATATGCTTCATCATAGCCAATCTCTTCTGCTATATAGGGCTTTATACCATTTTCATAGGCTTTCGTTCCAACGGGTTCCATGACAAAAAAAGTAAGTATCATTGCAAGCATGATTAAAAGTTGTGTAGGAGGAACTTGTTGTGTACCCATGGCTTGGCGTAAAAATCCAAAAACAATAACAAATCGTGTAAAGGTTGTCATTGCTAGAACCATAGAAGGTGCTAGAACAAGCAAAGTTAAAACAACTAAAACATTTAAAGATGATACTAATTGTTTTGGTGTGTCGGGAGCTGAAAGGCTAAAGTTCATCGTTGGGATAGGAACAGCTTCTGCGCCAAAGCCAAGACTTACTATTAGGATAACAAAGATTACTACTCTTAACATTATTTAGATGACACCGTATCTAAAACTGATAGGTCGATTTTTACATCTTTATCTTTTGTCATTCCATAAAAATGAAGTTCAACTCTACGGTTTTTTTCACGTCCACTCTTGGTTATATTTGTAGCAACTGGTCTAAACTCAGCATAACCTTCGGCATGAACACGCGAAGGCTCTACACCATCAAGAAGTAATTCATGTAAAACAGAAATTGCACGTGCCGTTGAAAGTTCCCAGTTGTCTTTAAACAGACTGCTTGCACTCGGATTAACTTCATCAGTATGCCCTTTTACACTTACCTGCATTTCATTTGGTAACTCTTCTATAATAAGAGCTATTCTCTTTAAAAATAGTAGTGCATCTTGGTTTTCAATCGTTGCACTACCTGGTTTAAACAGAAGTGCTGCTGGTAGTTCTATGACGAACCCTTCTTGTGCCTCTTCAACTGTAATAGTTCGACCCTGAGTCTGTTCCATCATCTCATTTGCATCACCCGCAGCCTGTTCTACACGGGTTACAGTTTCACTTATCTCATCTCTAGCCTCAATAGCTATTGAGTCTTGAATACGGTTCTTAGAGATTTCTGTTATTGGTCCACCTTCTAAAACACTCATCGCTCCAGTGAGTGAACCTACCGCTTCAGTGATTTTTTTTGTATCAAAAGAACTCATAGAAAGAAGTAAAACGAAGAAACATAACATTAGTGACATCAGGTCCCCAAATGCAGCTAACCAAGCAGGAAGACACTCTTGACAATCAGGACACTTTTTTTTACGCATAGACTATTCTTTAGTCAAACTGACTAACGCGATCTGCAGGCGCTAGATAAGCTAAAAGTTTTGCTTCAAGTACACGAGGGGAGTCCCCTGACTGTATAGACATGATACCCGAAATAATCATTTCACATATCATTGATTCTTCATCATTTCTAATATTTAAAATATTGTAAATTGGTGTTCCAAAAACATTTCCAATAATTGCACCATACATCGTAGTAAGGAGAGCAACTGCCATTGATGGACCAATAGCTGATGGATCAGCCATATTTAAAAGCATAGCAACAAGACCGATGAGTGTTCCAACCATACCCATAGCCCCAGCAAGTCCCGCCCACTGGTTAAAAATTGAACCATGTATTTTATGACGTGTACTTGTTTGATCTAACTCTATTTCTAAAAGTTCACGAATAGTATCAGGTTCACTTCCATCAATAGCCATAGAAAGACCTTTTTTTAAAAAATTATTCTCTTCACTATTGATATCCTGTTCTAAAGCAAGAATACCATCTTTTCTAGCCTTAGTTGCGAACTCTACAAGTTTTTTAATAATATCAGTAGGGTCTTCTTCACCTGGTTTGATTGCTTTCATAAAAACTTTTGTAACAACTTTCATCTGACCTGGCTTAAAAGAGATCATCAGTGCCCCGATACTACCACCAACAACAATTAAGACAGAAGGAATATCAATGTAGGCACCTATACCAACTCCCATCGTCATAGCTCCTAAAAGGAGAACCATGACTAACACCATACCAATGACCGTACCTAAATCCATTTAAAAGCCTTACATAATTTTAATTAATTACCTTATAATACCACAAAAAATATTAGTATCTAGTAATCTAAATATGTTTGGAGTAGTTTTTACATATAAATATACCTTTAGTCTTCAAATTACTTATATTTCCACCTTTATATAATCCTGTCTTCTAGGTTGTAAGTTAAACTACCCTCTTTTGCAGTAGGTCCAAAACCATTTTCATTCATAATATAAGTATTTTCTTGATGCTCTTTTCTAGTCAAAAGAAATTCACTATGAAAGAGATTTAACTGAAAACATGGTGTTGCTTCTATTCCAGATTGAGAAATTATTTTATCTCCATTTTACCACACTACTCTTTTTAATCACATCACCGTAAAAAAGTATAAGGATATGATGCTATCTTTTACCCGTCCTAATCCACGGCAGAGGTGTATGATATAAGTGATCTACCACACAAATATTCAGAACAACATAAACGACTTTTGGAAGAAGAACTGTTCTTCTCTAATATAATCGAATAATCTAAGGAATATAAATATTCAGAAAAGTAAATATATATTAATATCTGTAATGTGAAAAGTATTCACATCATTAAAGAATAATGATATTCAAGTTGAAGGATATAACTCTGATATTTATTTTGAATATTTTACATCTCAAAAAATTGCCTATTTAGATAAATCTATTACACCCACACTAAGGGTATAATAGATTGAAAGAACATTCAAAAGTGCTAACTGAAAAAGATTACGGGGTACATGGAATTACAGAATCTGATTTTGACCATTCAATTTCTTCAGTTAAAGAAATGATTGATACTAGAAGTGAACAATATCAAAGAAAAGCTCAAAATATAAGAGAAATAAATGATGAAGAAATTGCAAATGATTTTTTTGATGATGTTAGTTATTACATTTATACGGATACTCAGTATCTTTGACAATTTACACTATGGAGACTGCAAGGTTTAATTGAAGCAATAATTACCTATCAACTCATGGTATCAAAGAAGCTTTTTGCTTTAGAGTCTAAACTAGAGGCTCGAAAAAAGAATGATTATGATATTGAGAAAGAAGAAATAAACGAACTGGTTTTATGGGCGAACTTAAGAAATATAATATTACATGCACCACCAGAGCAATATAGACTAACACCAATAATTGGAGAAAATATAATATATTATTATCAATTTATAAAAAAACTATATATTAAATGGTAAAATAAAAAGCCAAGTGAAACAAAATCATAACAAAGTGCAGAAGAAAATATTAAAGGATGATAATATGAATAGGCAAGCTAAGATTCAAAAGATGTATGATAAACGTCTAAAACGTGCCCGTGCAAAGTTAAAAACTTCTTCTAAAGCACCTTATATTTCTAAGGCCGATAGAGCGAAAACAGAATTAGAAAATTCTACAGTTAAACCTGATACTAATACTAAAAAAGAGTGATATGTTTAATTTATAAACTGATACTGTTCATGTAAGATAGATATAAGTTCTGTAGAGAAGATGTAAACTTTAATCGTCCTATTTATTTAGATAGTGAACTGCAAAGTTCTATTTCAAAAATTGTGAAAGAACAAAAAAGAACTGTAAGTCAAATTATTAATAATTTACTTTTCATACTTACTGGAAGTATAGTTAATCTAAATCTAGTTTAATTCCACGAGCCTTAGCGATTCTCTCAAGCATAGCATTTAGTTTACCAGTTGAGCGTATCTCTATAACAGCTGATATGACTCCATAGAGTGCAACATGTGTCAGGTATACTGCTACATCTTTACAGTTACTCTCTTCCATATTTCTATCTAAATTTGTTTTTTGTGCTTCAGTTAGTGTAAACCCTAGTTCAACTGATACTTCTTCAGCTAAAGTTTCAGGGTTTCTTATAGTAAATTTTTGCACATTAAGTGCTACAACTTTGATATATGAAGAGATATCGTCAAAACCATTTTCGGCTACTCTTAAATCAATAGTCTCTTTTTGTGATGGTGTAACTTTAAAGTTTATATTCATAGGCGAATTTTATCTTCTTAATACTTAAAATACATATAGAAAACATAGCTTGTTCATTAACTATTAATCATAATTTAGCTAAAAGAATACTCATATCCATCTGGCTACACAGTAACTAGCCTCATTACTTTTATAATGATATGTTTTTTACTGAAGACATAGTCTAAGATAAAGAAATAAACTATACAAAAGCTTTAACAGAAAAAAAGAATAGTGGGATATATCCCAAGTCTGTGGCTCCTCGGCTAAACTTGGTGGTGAAATCGATATACACCCTTCACTTCCATACTCATTTAAAGAGATGAACTCGCTGATAATAGAGTAACGACTACAACACTTACATCCAAGTTTTTAAATATAAATGGTAAGATTACAGATGAATTTAAAATAACAAAAAATTTAGGGAAAAATGATGAAAGATACAATAAGTATAATAATTTTAGCTGCTGGGAAAGGTAGCCGTATGAAGTCTCCAGAAGCTAAAGTGCTGCACTCCATTAGCGGAAAACCTATGCTCTATCATATCATCAAAACTTCACAAGAACTTTCAAATGACATTAGTGTTGTTATCGCTCATCAAAAAGAAAAAGTTGAGGCACAGATGTCAGGTTTTTTTGATGATATCAACTTTGTAGTTCAAGATGTAAACAACTTCCCTGGAACAGGTGGTGCTATGAAAAATGTATCTCCAAGAAACAAGAAAGTTTTAGTACTTAATGGAGATATGCCTCTGATCACAGCAGATGCCCTTCAAGGGTTTTTAGATACTGATGCAGATGTAATCATGTCGATTTTTGATCTAAAAGACCCTAGTGGTTATGGTCGTGTAATCATCGATGTAAACAATCAAGTACAGTATATAGTTGAGCAAAAAGATGCAAATGTTAAAGAACTTCTTACAACTACAGTAAATGCAGGAATATATGCTTTTTCTAAAAGTGTAATTGAAAAATACATTCCACTTTTGAGTGATGATAATGCACAAAGAGAGTACTATTTAACTGATGTTATAGCTATGGTTAAAAAAGATGGACTTAGCATTACTCCTTTACTTGTGGACGAAGAACACTTTAAAGGTGTAAACTCTAAAAAAGATTTAAGTGACTCCGAAGAGATAATGCAAAATAGAATTAAAACTCACTGGATGAATGCCGGTGTAATTATGCAACTTCCTTCAACTATCTACATCGAATCTAGTGTGACTTTTGAAGGTGAATGTATAGTAGAAAATGGATGTCGTATTTGTGGTGAGACACTGATAAAAGAGTCCCATATTAAATCAGGTTCAGTCATAGAAGATAGTAACGTGAAAAACTCAGATGTAGGACCACTCGCACACCTTCGTCCAGATTCACATATAGAAAATACTCATATAGGAAATTTTGTAGAGGTTAAAAAGTCATCTCTAAATGGTGTAAAAGTAGGACACTTAAGTTACCTCGGTGACTCACAAATTGATGAGGGAACAAATATTGGTGCAGGAACTATTACTTGTAATTATGATGGTGTTAACAAGTATAAAACTATCATCGGTAAAAATGTATTTGTCGGAAGTGACACTCAGCTTATAGCTCCTATTACTATTGAAGACGATGTCATGATAGCAGCGGGTACAACAGTACCTAGTGGAGTAGTTAAAAGTGGTGTTTTAGCTCTGAGTCGGACAAAAATGCGAACGGTTAAAGAGTATTTTTATAAACACTTTAAGAAGTAAACGACCATAATTATCTTATCTAAGTATAGATTAGATAAAATTACAAAAATAAACATAAAGATTTAAAAACTATGAATATTCCAGCCACTTTACTTCAAAATAAAAAAATACTCTTAGGTGTTACAGGTTCTATTGCCTGTTATAAATCACTTGAGCTTGTACGACTTTTTGTAAAAGCAGGAGCAGAGGTAAGAGTAGTTATGAGTGAGAGTGCTAAAAAATTCATAACACCTCTCACGTTTGAAACCCTTACATCAAACAGAGTTTTAGATGATACCAATGAATCATGGATAGATGACTTTAACCATATAAAAACGACAGAATGGGCAGACACTTTTGTTATAGCTCCTGCAACAGCAAATACTATGGCAAAACTCTCTCACGGTATCGCTGATGCAATGCTACTTCAATGCGCACTTGCATATAGCCCTGTGAAAATTCTTGCACCTTCAGCAAATACAAATATGATTCAAAATCCGATCACACAAATAAATATACAGACATTAAAAAACTCTTCATATACTTTTGTAGATACACAGACAAAAGAGCTTGCATGTAAAACTATAGGTGATGGAGCGATGGCTGAACCTAAAGATATCTTTTGGACTACTGCTAAAGAACTTCTAAAGTGTGAATTTTGGAATAATAGAGATGCTATAGTTACTGGTGGTGGAACGATAGAGAAAATAGATGATGTGCGTTTTATCTCTAACTTCTCAAGTGGAAAGATGGCCTCAGCTATGGCTACAGCACTACACTGCAAAGGTGCAAATGTAAAACTAGTGAGTACAAAGTTTGATACAGAGTTGCCAGCTGATATAAACATCATTAAAGTTGAAGAGACACAAGAGATGTATGAGTCTTTAGTAAATGCAGTAGAAAAGTCAAAATCTGATGTTACCAACAAACCCTACCTCTTTATGGTAGCAGCTGTAAGTGACTATGTTCCAGCTACAAAACAAAATGGCAAACTCAAAAAAGATACTATTGGTCAAGAGTGGGAATTGAAACTTACTAAGAACATAGATATCCTCGCAAGTATTAACAAAAAAAATATCTCAGTTATTGGTTTTAAAGCGGAAATGGATATAGATAATGCACACGAGAATGCAACAAAAATGTTAAAAAATAAAAATCTAGATGCAGTCTGTTTAAATATTTTAAAAGACTCTAGTAGTTTTGGAACTGATACCAATGAAATAGAGTTTATTACTAAAAGTAACTCGACTTTAATTTCAAGTGCACAGAAACTAGACATAGCATTTAAGATTTTAGAAAATGCTAAAAGTGTATGATGACTTTTATGAATAGAGCAAAACATATAGCAATAATCATGGATGGAAATGGACGTTGGGCAGAGCTTCGAGGGGAAAAAAGACTAAAAGGGCATTTAGCTGGTTCTCAAGTAGTTCGTACTATTACAGAGTACTGCAGTACGAATTCTGAGATAAAGAGGCTCACACTCTATGCTTTTTCTACAGAAAACTGGAAACGTCCTCATCTTGAAGTAGAGTTTTTAATGAAACTTCTTGATAAGTATCTCAACCAAGAGTTAGATACATACATCAAAAACAATATCCGTTTTGAACCTATAGGTGACTTACGAGCTTTTTCAAAAAAACTACAAAAGACAATTGCACTAGTAAAAGAAAAAACAGCTCACTGTGATGGGCTCACACAGTCTTTAGCACTTAACTATGGGGCACAAGATGAAATATTACGTGCTATGAACAACCTTAAAAAATCACAATCTGATATAACACTAGAGATGATGAGTAATGCACTAGACTGTAAGCATGATGTTGACTTACTTATTCGTACCGGTGGGGATCATAGACTCTCAAACTTTTTACTCTGGCAATCAGCATATGCAGAACTTTTTTTCTGTGATACTCTTTGGCCTGATTTCGCACCTAAAGAATTAGAAAAAATCATACATAAATTCACAAAAGTTGAACGTCGTTTTGGAGGATTAAAGTGATAGAACTAAGTATTGCTTGTATCCTTGGTCTTTTATTTGGTTCCTTTTTAAATATAATAATTTTACGTATTCCAAAAAAAGAGAGTGTTATTTTTGATGCTTCTTACTGCTACTCATGTAAGACTAAACTCAAACCTTGGCATAATATACCTCTTTTTTCATGGATTTTTCTTGGTGGAAAGTGCTTTTTTTGTAAGAGTAAAATATCAATTCAGTATCCACTTATAGAACTAAGTGCTACATTAATATTTATAGCTATCGCAGCACAGTATGGTCTTAGTTTTCCCTCGTTTCTTATAGCACTGAGTTTTTTAATGCTATTAGCACTTTCAATGATAGATTTAAAGTATAAAATGGTTCCTGATTCTCTTAATATTTTGGCTGTTATCTTTGCTGTTTTTGGGGCATGGAATATACCTGGAATAATTTTAAACTTCCAGAATGCTCTTCTTTTTGCTGGAGGATTTACCCTACTTCGTTTTATGCTCTCATACTATCTAACATCATCCGTATATAATACTGGACTAAAAACAAAAGCATCATGGGTTAAGAACTATGATAGAACTCCTTTTATAGAAGCTATAGGAGAAGGTGACATTATGGTTGCTGCAACTATGGGAGCCCTACTTGGTCTAAAACTTACCCTTGTATCTATTTTTCTCTCTGCACTTCTAGCACTTCCTGTTATGCTTTTTTTCATTAAAAAGTCAAAAGAGGAGCAAAGAGTTCCTTTTGTTCCATTTTTAGCACTTGCAACTTTTATAGTGTTTATATACGAAAGTCCTATTCTTGTGTATATTGAGGCAAGATACTAAGGATGAAGAGACTTAAACACTATATTACAGCAAATCTTTTCAGTCTTTTTATATCTATATTTTTGCCACTCTTTGCCATCGCATCTGTAATTTTATTTATCAAACTCGCAACATATACTGCTGTAATTCAGCTCAGTGTTTGGGAGATGACGAAGCTATATCTATTTCGCCTACCGGAGGTTCTTTTTTATACCCTACCTATTACATTTTTTATAGCCTCAGCACTCTCACTCCTAAAGCTCTCAAATGACAATGAAATAGTAGTTATATTTGCTTTAGGGATTAAACCCTTATACATTATAAAAACACTACTAAAACCTGCACTACTGCTCAGCATGATACTTATACTTGACTTTTTAATTCTCTTTCCTCATGCAAAAGTACTCTCAGGAAATTTTGTCTCTTTCAAAAAAAGTGAGGCGAAGTTTAACCTCACTGCTAGTGAATTTGGAAATAATTTTGGGGACTGGCTTTTATATCTTGGTAAAAAAGAAAATGATGGTAGCTTTTCCAAAGTTTTCTTGTTTAACAAGAAAGATAAAGAAGAGATTCTTATATCTGCAAAAAAGGCAAAACTGTTCAATGACTCAGGAATTTTAAAACTCAAACTTTTTAATGGAGAGGGCTATAGTTACTCTACAGAGAAGTTTACACAGATCACCTTTGAAACTATGCTCATACATGACACTATAAAAACAAATATTAGAACCTACAAAACGCCTTTGGAGTTTTGGCTTTCAGATGATAGGGCAAAAGATAAGAAGAAGATGTTAATTACAGACTTACTTATAAGTTTTTTTCCCGTTCTAAGTCTATTTTTTGTTATTTCCATTGGAGTTATTCATGCAAGACATGGTAAATCACAAATATATCTCTATTTGTTTTTGGGTATCATTTTCTACTATGGAGCTTCTGTAGGGCTACAAAATATACTTGGTTACTATACTATTCCTACCGTCATTTTCTCATGGCTTAGTATCACATATACTATGTATAGAAAAACTATTCTTAGTAGGTTTTAATGCGAGTAAAAATCACTCTTGCCTATAATGGAACACACTATTTAGGTTCTCAAGTACAAAAAAAGACTCATAATACGATAATGGGTCAAATGCAAAATATTTTAGAGCAATTGGGAATACACTCTAAAATTATTGCTAGTGGTAGAACAGATAAATCTGTTCATGCTTTAGGACAGGTCTGCCATTTTGACCTTCCAGCATTTTGGTATGACATACAAAAGCTCAAAAGAGTTTTAAACGATATGTTACCTTCAAGTATACATGTCAAACATATTTGTGAAGTAAGTGATGATTTTCATGCCAGATATTCTGCTAAAGTACGTAGATATAGATATATAATCAAAAGAGGTGAGAGTAATCCATTTGAAGTAGACTATATTACTTTTGTAAAAGACTTAGATGTAGACACAATTAAAAAAAATATTAAACTTTTTGTTGGTGAGCATGATTTTGCTTCATTTATGAAAACTGGAAGTGATATAAACAGCAGTGTAAGAGAAGTATATAAGGCATATTCATATGAGTATAAGGGTTATCTTGTTCTAAACTTTAAAGCCAATGGTTTTTTACGAAGTCAAATCCGCCTAATGGTTGGTGCACTTCTAACACTAAGCACAGCTGATATACAAGATAAACTAAATAACACTTCAAAGAGAAGCCTTAAACCAGCTCCCGCAAATGGTTTATATCTTAATAAAATTAGCTATTAATCCCTCTAAAGTATTTTTAAAAAAATGATAAAAAATAATTCCAAGTACAATACCTACTATATCAGCTACAATATCTAACATTGAAAACTCACTTCGCCCAATGAACTCTTGAACTATCTCTATCTGTATTGCAAAAACTAATAAATACAAGAACTTCTTTAAAGCCTCTAATGAATTATAACTAAGTGATAGTAAAATATAAAGAGTAAAAAAAGCTGTAAAGTGATTTGATTTATCCCACATTCCCTCGACAACACTAATATGTACAGATGTTGTTGCTATGTACTCTATACTCACTAAACATATAAAAAATACTACCTTTAACATATCACCTCATTTATTTTTTTTACAACTCGTGAATCCCATAAAATCTCTTTATGGTTCAAGTCCTCTACCTCTAAATAATATCTAAGGTTCTTTACCTTATCTTTTAACTCCCGTGCATTTTGAATGTATGTCACTTCATCCTCTTTAGAAACAAAAAGATATGTTGGAGCATCTACACTTTGCATATGCTCCCCCGTTCTAAACTTATAACGAAAAATATTTGAGAGGTTTATATGTGGAAACTTTCCTCTGTCTACAAACTTAGACTTTGCAAGTGATGCTATGGAGTCAAAGGCACCTATGAGAAAAAGTCCTTTTACTTTATGATGAGCGGCCACATATGCCGCAACACTTGAACCAAGAGAGTACCCAAGCATATAAAATGGACCATAGTTTTTCTCTACAAGTCCTGCAATTTTAAGTCCATCACTCAGTATGTTTTTTTCACTAACCCTTCCGCCACTTTTACCGTATGAACGGTAGTTAAAGATGATGATTCTTGTATGAGGATAAGTCTGAGACAATTTGTTCATAATACCTACACCATCATGAGAACGGCCACTAAAATACAAAAGTGTTGCACTTGAGCTTGAAGGCTCACATAGAGCTCCTTCAAGCTCTATCCCATCATTAGTGGTCATACTTAAAAGCGAACAATGTGCACCAAGTTTTTCTTCTCTTTTGTATGTAGGAGTGAAAATCATATGAAACTGCCATTGATAAAAAACAAAGGCTAAAGTTAAAAAAGTAAAAAGTAAAAATGCCATATAAATCATAGTACAAATTATAGTATACTTCCATTAATAATTATAGGATAAAGAATGCAAATATTTGGAAAATTTACTACTAACTTTGATATGGACTACATTAACGGTCACTATATCTACTTAAACGAATCAGATGAGGATACAATAACTTCAGAGGATTTAGAAAATATGCTTAAAAAAAAGCGTAAAACTGTTTGTGGTACTATCATACTTTACAATCCTGAGCTTAGTCCTGTTGGCTACAAGCTAAGTCCTTTTTTACAAGAAGATGGATTTGATAAATACGATGAGTTCGTTCCCCTAAACGAAGACCCTATGTCTTACATAGTAAATGCAGGACTTAAAAAAGTATACCCTGGTAAACTTGTAGAAATTAAGTATATATTCTCTTATAACCGTTCAAATATCGCTCCTACTCCTATCATCGAAGAATTTGATGCTGACCTTGATAAACTAAGTTCAACACAACTTACTCGCTACGATAAAGAGCTAAACTACATAGATGTTCCAAACATTCGCCTCAATGGAAAGTTTGTTTTTCTTGGTATGGGTCATAAGTACGACAGACATCATAAGGCCATCATCGCCTATGCTCGTTCTTTAGCAAATCAAGTACAAAAACTAGGTAAAGAAGTGCTCTTTTTACATGATAACAACTACGATGCAGATGAATCACTTGAGGTGGCATACTTCTTAACGCCTCTTGCAACTGGAAAGATGAAAGAGATTCGTGCAAATGCTTTTAAAGCAGTATTTGTAGAGACTCCACATAAAGTGGTAAAGATTAGACTTTAATGACTAAAGAGAGAGAAGGCGAGCTTCTTATGCTCGGTCTTTCAGTCATAGAGAGTTGGTTCCCAATACTTTCTATAATGTCTATGGCATACATAGGTGCCCTGCATACTTACACATACTCACTCATCATCGCCCTTTTCTTTTTTCTTATACTTATGTTTAAACGTAAGCGATTTGGCGAGTTAAAAAACAGAGCTGCATATAAAGACTTACTACTCACAAGCTTTTTTATCACTATCCTTTTTACTTTAGTGTTTATTGGGCTTAGATATACTAGTGCTGGAAATATGGCTGTTATAGTTTTTTTACAACTGCTTTTTGCTTTCTTTTATTTTAATATTTTAGGCAAAGAAAAGATGGACAGACTTCATCTACTAGGTTCTATTGTTATGGGAGTTGGGGCTATTATAGTACTCATACCAGAGGAGTTGACACTAAATAAGGGTGATCTTTTTATCCTTGCAGGTGCAGCTATTGCTCCTTTTGCCAACCTTTACCAAAAAAGAGCAAGACAGTTTTGTTCTAGTGAAACTATACTAACATTTAGAACTGTTGTAGGTCTTCCTTTTATCGCAACACTTGCCTACTTTCTTGAACCAGCAGTATCATACCCTGTATTTAAAGAAGCACTTCCCTATCTTCTCATCATCGGTATAGCCGTATATGTAGTCTCTAAGATTATGTGGATAGAAGCACTTCACAGAGTTTCCATAACCAAAGTTAGTGCTATGATGGGTTTAGTCCCTTTGATGACTATAGCCTTTGCATTTTTATTTTTGGACGAGTCACCGAGTATAAGACAAACACTTGGACTTATCCCTATTTTAATTGGTGGATATATTCTTACTCGACCTATAAAGAATGAAGAATGATTATATTAGATTTTGAGACGAACTCATCAAATGTACATGATGTCATTGAGGTGGCTGCGTTTCGTGTAAAAAAAGTAGGGAATAAGTATGAAGTTATTGATACCTTTCACCGTTACTACTTCTCAGACTATGAAGTAAATCCTCATACGCTAGCCGTTCATAAGCTATCTCCAGATAGACTAGAGAGATTAAGAAAAGATGTAGACTATGAAGAGTATTTTGAAGATGATAAAGATTTTATAGAATTTTGTAAAAATACCACAACACTTGTTGCACACAATATATCTTTTGAGCTACGACATATTGGTGACTTACTAACATTTGAAAATCACTTCTGTACAATGAAAGAAAATAAAAAAATTGTTAAAGCACTCAACAAAAAAGGTAATCTTAAAAATCCTAAACTCATTGAAGCTTGTAAGTATTATGATATTGACTTTGATGATGAACAGTACCATAGTGCTATTTATGATGTCACCAAGACTTTAGAGATCTTAAATAGTATGCCAACTGAGCATTGCATATAATCAAAATGTTACATATAAACTTTACTCTTACTTATTTTGAACTATACCTTTTTCTAGTCAGTACTTTTTCCTTCACTCTTTATGCTTATGATAAACTACAAGCCTTAAAAAACACTCAAAATATATCTCGTGTGTCTGAGAGAAAACTACTCCTTTCAAGTTTTGTTGGAGGAACTTTTGGTTCTCTTATTTCTATGTTTATATTTAGGCATAAAATCAAGAAACCTTCTTTTATCATAAAGTTTTCTACGGTAGCCATTTTACAGTTGCTACTTATATATTTGTATGTATCTCAAGGGTTTTACATCTCCCAAACTCTTCATATATATGTTTAAAAAGAAACTAGAGTTTTCCTTTATCCTTCTTATAGTAGTTGCCCTACTCTATCTGGCTAACAATATGTATTCATCTCATCAATTTACAAACAATGACATCCCCGCTACTCACCTAAAATGTATCAAAGATAAAGAGCTTGATGTTTTAACTCTTATGCAAAAAAACTATGGACTCAGCCTAGATATACCCCTTATTGTGACAGATAAATTCAAGGGAAAGTTATATGGACTCACCTCTTACAAGAATGGAAAAATTAAAATATATCTAAATAAAAAAGTGATGCAAGAGAGTATGGACTATATTGTCAACAGTGTAATAGCACACGAATATGCACATGCACTTATGTTTAAACTCGGTCACATCGATAGAAAAAGCAGTGGTCATTCTGACAGATGGAGGGAGGCATGCATTAAATTAGGTGCCGAGGATTGTCAGCAGTATGTAAACCTACAAGAAGTTGTTATGTCTAAAATGCCTTTTAGATAATAGTAGTCCCAATTAAAATATTCCTATAACTTCTTAGCATACCTCCCAAAAAACCGTGCAGGTTGCAGTCCTTTTGGTATCTCTTTACCACAGAGTATATTCTCAGTAAGTATCTGAGCCAAGTAAGGTGCAAGAACAAAACCATAACCTCCACTTCCATTTATCATAGTAAGGTGGGGATAGTAAGTGTACTCTTGAAAGTTCGGTTTTTTAGTTTGAAAATGGATATCTTTATTCTCTAATGTCTCATGAGAAAGCACTAAAGAACCAACAAGTGGCATATAGTCAAAAGAGCCAGAACGCAGACCTGTATAATCTTTTACTACTTTTACATTCTCTAGTTTTAAACTCCTAGAAGCTTTTTCTAAAAGTTCTTTTCTTCCCTCTTGCACATCATAAGCCTCTGTAGAAGTTTGTGGGTGATAGTGCACATTATGAGTTGCACCTATGGCTAACTTGCCATCTGTACTCGGTGAGATAGATACGAACTGATGAATAGAGTGGGCATTTGTACTTGTTGTCTCTATGTCTATTCTGTGACCCCAAATTCCTCTCATCTGAATGTATGGCTCCGGAAGTATCTGTTTGTATGCACCAGTTGCTAAGATGACCTCTTTAGCTGTGTAGGTTTCATTTATAAGCCATACTCCATCATCATACTCTAGAGACAAGACCTCTTCTTTTATAAACTGAGCACTTTTTGCCATTGCTAAACATAAAGGTCTCGCGTTTACTAAACCTGCGTTTATGCACAGGCTCTCTCGTTCATTATCTGGAGTGTTTAGCAGTTCTAAGTCAGTATCTTCTTTATAAATGCGGAGTATTGCATCATCAGTTTCATTTTTAGCGATATGTAGTAGTTTTGATTTTGTAAGAAGCTTGGGGAATTCTTTCTCGTAAAAACTCATGGAGTACTTAAACGCAGTATGTAAAATCTCTTTAAGCTCACCTGCTTTAGAAAACTTTGGAGAGATAAAAGCACCAGCAGCACCACTACCACCACTAGCTATCCCCTCTTTATCAAAAAGGACGATTCTTTTACCAGCTTTACTCAACTCATGAGCACAAGCACAGCCATTTATCCCTGCTCCGACTATAACTACATCATACATTACTTACGACTCTTGTAAAAAAGATTCTATGTCGTCAGCTATTATATCTATAGCATTACTAGCTTTATCGTAGATGACCTTGTCAAAATCTCTCTCAGCTATAGCTGAACTTGCCTCGAGGTTGTTAAGGATAGCATAGTCACAAAATGCAGCGGTTGAGTTTACTTCTATTACATTTCCACTTGTTCCGATGACTACAAAAAACTGACAGTCTTGTATCTCTGCGTTTAGTCTCTCATACATCGGAGCGGCTTCACCAAAAAAGACGATATTTGGTCTTAGTTTAGTGCCACATTCTGGGCACTTTCCATCGTTAAAAGAACTAAGTGCTTTATATCCGATGTCATACACTTTAGCACACTCTTCATCTCTACAACGAACAGTAGGCATAAATCCATGAAGATGTATAACATCCTCTACACGCATACCAGCCTTTTCAAAAAGATTATCTACATTTTGAGTTATGACAGCTATATCATGTTTATATCTATCTTTTAACTCTTTGATGATTTTGTGAGCATAGTTTGGTTCTTTATCTTCTATCTCAGCTCTGCGTTTATCGTAAAACTCTATAGTAAGGTCTTCATGTTTTACCAGTGAATCGTAGTTACACACTACAGATATATCATACTCTTCCCAAAGACCACCACTATCACGAAAGGTACTTATACCAGACTCTGCACTGATACCGGCACCTGAAAGTATAACTACCTTAGCCATAGGTTTTAAACACTCACTTCTTTGATGTCTGCTATGTTTAAGATACTTTTATAAACACTTGCGACTAAAGACTTACGGTTATTTTTGATACTTACATCATCAACATTTACCATTACATTTGTAAAAAAGTTATCTAGTTCTGGTTTAAGTCCAAGTAGTGCATCTAATTCCTCTTCATATGTTTCATACTTTTTACTACTTGCTTCACTATATCTACTAAAGAGACTCTTTTCTGCCTCTTCTTCAAACAGACCTGTGTTTACATTAAGCTCTGCACTTAAGTCTAAATCTTTTACAATATTAGCCACACGATTAAAAGTAGCACTAACTTCACCAAAACCTTCAGAGTTTACAAGGTTCTTCAGTGCTTCTATCTTTTTACCTATAGAGAGCAAGTCACGATCACCTGAAGCTAAAACAGCAGCAATGATAGAAGGGTTTACATCATAGTAACGCTTCACACGTTCTAAGATAAAACTCTCTAGTTTTTTTAAGTCTATACTTTCATATCCACTCGCTAAGTCTTTTATTGTCTCGATGATGTCAAAGTTAAAACCATACTCGTTTACTATGCGAACTATTCCGTTAACAGCACGACGCAGTGCAAATGGGTCACGTGAACCTGTTGGAATTTGATTAACAGAAAAAAGACCAAGTAAAGTGTCAAGTTTGATACTCATAGCAAGAACTGCACTTAGAGGAGTTGATGGTAAGTCGCTATCTTCACCATCTGGAAGATACTGCTCAGCTATAGCTGTTGCTACTTCTTCATTTTCACCCTGCTTTCTTGCATAGTAACCACCCATAAGACCTTGAAGTTCTGTAAACTCATACACCATTTCACTCATTAAGTCAGCTTTTGCAAGTGTAACAGCACGAGTTAAGTCTTCTTTAGACTCGTTTAGTTCATACTTATCAAAAAGTCTACTTGCTATCTTTTCTTCTCGCTCTATCTTGTCAGTAACTGTACCTAAACCTTTAAAAAAAGTAATCTTTTCTAGTCCCTCAGTAGAAAGACCGCGTTTAAGGTCATTATCCCAAAAGAAAAGTCCATCTGCTAAACGCGGACGAAGTACCACTTCATTTCCTGCAATTACTTCGCAAAAGTCATTTGTAAGTGCATTTGAAACTACTACAAACTTGTTGATAAGCTTGCCATCTTTAAAAACTGGGAAGTAACGCTGGTGCTCTTTCATAGAAGTAATGATAACCTCAGGAGGAAGTCTTAAAAATGCCTCATCAAAAGAACCTAAAAGTGCAGTTGGATTTTCTGTGATAGCTACAACTTCATCAAAAAGTTCTTCGTCTACTTCAATAGTTAAACCACTACTTTTTTCTATCCCTACAAAATCTTCTTTAATCTTTTGTGCACGAAGTTCAGGGAAAAGTGTGACACCACCCTCTTTAAGTACTTCAAAGTATTCTTTTGCTGTAGACACTTCTAAAGCACCAAACTTTGCTATACGATGTAGGTATGTAGATTTGTGAGAATTTACTCCAAAAAGAGTTAAAGGAACAAGTTCATCATTCATCATCACATTTACCCATCGTACTGGACGGATGAACTTATCAGGTGAAGTTCCCCATCTCATTGTTTTACCAAATTCTAAAGACTTAATCCATTTCTCAATGATCTCTGGTAGAAGCTCTGCAGACTCCTTACCTTTGACATCTTTTTTATAGTAAAGAACTGCTTTACCACCCTTATCAGTTGAACTTAGTTCTTCTAACGAGACACCACACTTTTTAGCAAAACCTTTTGCAGCAGGAGTTGGTTCACCATCTTTATATGCAACTGCCAGAGGTGCTCCAAAGAACTCTTCTACACTATCTTCTTGAGTACTTTTAAACTCACTATGCCAAAGCACTAAACGTCGTGGAGTATAGTAAAATTCGAAGTCACATAAAAGTGAATACTCTTCTAAAATTTTTGCATATTTAGTCTCAATATTTTTCAACTCTTTTAAAAGTGGTACCGCTGGAAGCTCTTCTACACCGATTTCAATAAGTAATGGTTTTAACATAATTCTTCTCTTTTTTATATAGTTATCGCGATTCTATCTATTTGTTGGTTAAAAACTCGTTAAAGAACTACACTAGTATCTATCCTAACTTTTTCACACTACAATCATTCTATAGTTTATCACTACTTCACATCTTCTATTTTTAGTATTTGAGCAGTGTATCCAGTGCTTTTAACTGCATTTAACAGATCTTTTTGGGCAGCTTTTAGATCATCAAACGTAACAATCGCTTTTTTTGTGCTGTAATACACTTTTACTTTTAAAATGCCATCAGTATGTTTGAGACTCTTTTTTATAGCAGTTGTACACAAAAGACAAGTCATACCCTTTATGTTTAAAGTTGCTACTTTAGTCGTAGCCAATGCAATAATGGGGAGTAGTGTTAATAACAATAATTTTTTCATAATCAATCCAGTAAGTAAGTAGCCCAATATGGGTAAGTTGTAAGTATGAGAACAAAAAATGTTCCTACACTTAAATAGAGTTTATAGTTTTTACAAAGTTTAGTAGAACAACTGGGCTGTTTTGCTACACTCGTAAAATACTTTATCCAGAGATAAATCACTACAAAAATAGAAAAAACTGAGAAGTAGTTATGAAAGGGAGCAAAAATTTCTAAAAAAGAAAAAGAACCGACACTAACACCAAAAACTAAAAAGAGCAATGGTGCAAGGCAACATGTACTAGCTAAAATTGCCGAGACTATCGACCCTACTATTAGTGCATAAAAGGAGTTCTCTTCTTTTCTCACTTTATCTCTTTCGATGTGATTTTATATGAAAAATCTTTTGGAGAATAGTAGTTTAAAACATTTCCATCACTCTCTCCATAAGGGTAGCCAAGCATATTTATAGGAAACTGTTCAGGTTGAGGATAGAGTACAAAGTCTCTTCCCCAGTTAAAACCCATCCAGTTCATTTCCCAAGAATGAAGAAATTTTGCTTTTAACTCTTGTACTCTTTTATCTGAATACTTTAAATCTTCTACGAACTCTAGTTTTGTTATATCTGAAGGATCACTAGGAATCCAACCAGCACCCGCGATAAAGTACTCAACTTTGCAATGTTGCCATGAAGAGATATTTGCAAAGCCATTTTCATCTGATGTTCCAAGTGCTTTACTAAAGTCAGATGAACCTAAACGGATACCAAAAACTTCTCGTGCTGGAATGTTAGCTGCACGAAGAAGTGCTACAAACAGAGAACTAATATCTGTACATTTACCACCAAAGTATCCATTTTTAAGCATTTGGTTTACATCACCAAGACCACAACCTTTGACTTTCGGATCTCTAAAAGTTGTCTCTGTTACCCAGTCATAGAGAGCTTGTACTTTAGAAAATGCATCAGTCTCACTCTTTATGAGTCTATCGGCAATCTCTTTAACTCTACCAGTAGTTGGTATATGTGCCGTTGTTTCTAAAAACTGACTTACATCTTTTGGCAAAGGTAGATTTGCTTCACTAGCTTTTTGAATCACCTTTAAACTCACACTCCTATAAGTACTTTCTATCTCCATCTCAAGATGAAGTGTTTTCTTTGTATTACTTTGATTCCACTTGGCATAAAGGATCTTTGCATCATAAGGATTATTTGTATTTATATTTGAGTTGTCATAATTACCATTAAATTTTAGAAATTTTACTTTCTGAAGTGCTATCAATAAATAATGGCGAAACTGCTACTGGTAAAGGGTTAAGGTTTCCTCTCGTAATATCTACTTCAATTAATGCATGAGAATTGAAGCTAAAAAAAATAAAAAATGAAATAATTATAACAATTTTTTTTTTCATATTACTATTATTATCCTTTTAACATTTCGTTCGCATCAAAATTTAATTGTAAATCTTTCCATCTTTCAAATCCCGTTGCTGGAACTCT
>QNZS01000071.1 GCA_003978465.1 Sulfurimonas sp.
GATTTCTTCTGCTGGAAGTGAAGGTGAGTAAACATAACCTTGTATAAGTTCACAACCATTTTGCATTAAAAAATCTTTTCTTGATATATCCTGTAGTACCTAAAATAAGTGTCCCATCTCATCGCGTTTAGTATCTAAATAATCTTCATTAAACTTATTTGATGCCATTATTATCGGGATACGCTCTAGAATGTCAACTCCGGTAATTGCTTTTACCTTATGTGGATTATTTGTGAGTAGTTTTATTTTTTTAATCTTGAAATAATCCAAAATAAAAGTTACAACTTCATAGGTTCTCTCATCAGAGGCGAATCCTAGCTGATGGTTTGCTTCTATGGTATTTAGCCCTTTGTCTTGCAGGGAGTAAGCATTTATTTTATTTAAAAGACCAATATTTCTACCCTCTTGACGAAGGTAAATAACCATACCACCCTCTTTATTTATAAGTTGAAGGGCATATTCTAGCTGGTCTCGACAGTCGCACTTTAGGCTGCCTAGGGCATCACCTGTTAAACACTCTGAATGAACCCTAACTATAGGGTACTCCTCCAGATTTTTTGCATAAATGACTAGATGCTCTTTTTCACCTTCTTTAAAGGCTTTGACATGGAACTGACCGAAACGTGAGGGTAAATTTGCTACTTCTGATATCTCTATATTCATTAATTTAATCTTTAAAAGGGTAAAATATTTTCTTAGTAATTATTATAGCAAAAAAAAGGTTTAGAATGTTTCAAAGATTTCGTCGAACTCGTTTAAATAAGCATCTTCGCTCGCTCGTTAGAGAGACTCAGGTGAATGTAGAAGATTTTATATATCCATTATTTATTAGAAGCGGAGAGGGCATAAAAATAGAAGTAGCATCCATGCCCGGTGTTTACCAGATGAGTATTGATGAAATTTTAAAAGAGTGTAATGAACTCAAATTACTTGGAATTTATTCTATTATCCTTTTTGGAATTCCTGATACTAAAGACTCTATAGGGAGTGATGCCTTGTGTGAACACGGTATTATTGCTTCTTCTATTCGTGCTATAAAAGCGAGACATCCTGATATGTTCGTGGTGACTGACCTCTGTTTCTGTGAGTATACAGATCATGGTCACTGTGGGATTATAGATGAAGAAAGAGAGACAGTAAATAACGATGCAACCTTAGAGATCTCAGGTGAGCAAGCACTTATCCATGCCAAAGCTGGAGCAGATATGATTGCACCAAGTGGAATGATGGATGGGATTATAGAGACTTTGCGTGAGGCACTTGATAAAGGTGGATATAAAAACTTACCTATTATGGCATACTCAACAAAATTCTCTTCAGGATATTATGGACCATTCCGTGATGTAGCCGAGTCTAGTCCAAGTTTTGGCGACCGAGCATCTTACCAAATGGATCCTGCAAATCGTAGGGAGGCAATAGCTGAGTCTGTATCTGATGAGATACAAGGTGCGGACATCTTAATGGTAAAACCAGCCCTTGCTTACCTTGACTTGGTACGAGAGATAAAAGATGCAACTTCTTTACCTATGGCAGTTTATAATGTAAGTGGTGAGTATGCGATGCTTAAAATAGCTGGTCTCAACAACTTAATAGACTATGATAGAGTTGTAATGGAAACTATGATTGCATTTAAGCGTGCAGGGGCAAATATTATTATCTCATACCATGCTAAAGAAGTTGCAAAGATGTTAAATGCATCAAAATAATAGTTAAATTAAAGAAAATTATTATAGAATAAAGATTAACAAAAATATTAGGAAGAAAAATTGAGACATTTTTTAACACTAAAAGATTTTAGAAAAGAAGAAATTTTAGAAATTATAAATATCGCTATTGATATAAAAAAAGACTTAAGAGCTGGTGTTTACAAAAAACAACTAGAAAATCAAACCTTAGCGATGATTTTTGAGAAGAGTTCTACAAGAACTCGTGTAAGCTTTGAGACAGGCATGTTTCAACTTGGTGGGCATGCACTGTTTTTAAGTAATCGTGACATTCACCTTGGCCGTGGTGAACCTATATCAGATACTGCAAAAGTTATCAGTAGCATGTGTGATATGGTAATGATACGCACTTTTGAGCATAGTATGATAGAAGAGTTTGCTGCAAACTCTAGAGTACCCGTTATTAACGGGCTAACAGACTCTTATCATCCTGTACAACTCTTAGCAGATTACTTAACTATGATTGAGTATGGTATCAACGAAAAAGCTGTTGTTGCTTATGTTGGTGATGGAAATAACATGACTCATTCATGGATGTTTCTTGCTGCAAAGATGGGCTTTTCTCTTCGTATAGCTACTCCAAAGGGTTATGAAGTTGATAGTGCTGTCTTAGAGGAAGCATTAGAAATAGCAAAACTAAGTGGTGCAAAAATAACTGTTATGAATGACCCTGCTGAAGCTATCAAAGATGCTACTATAGTAACTACTGATACTTGGGCTTCTATGGGACAAGAAGACGAAAAAGAAAAGAGAATAAAGGCATTTAAAGGTTATATGATTGATAATAAAAAAATGAATCTTGCTACAAAAAATGCAAAGTTTTTACACTGTCTTCCTGCATATAGAGGTCAAGAAGTCTCAGAAGAGATTATGGATACTCATTCAGAAATTATCTTTAATGAGGCAGAAAATAGACTACATGCTCAAAAAGGGCTTATGGTCTGGCTCGATAAACAACGAGCTTAAAAGAGTTTAGTATCAGATACTCAGTAACTGATACCTGTAACTTCTCTGATTCTTTCTATCATGGGCATTGCAGTAGCTCTTGCTTTATCTGCACCCATATCTAAAATTTCTCTTACTTCTAGTTGCTTATTTGCATAGTATTCACGCTTTTCTCTAAACTCTCTAAAGTACTCCCACATAACTTCTGCAAGATAGACTTTAAAGTGCCCATGACCTTCGCCACCTGCTTTGTACCTATTTTGTAAGTCGGTAAGTTCATCGCCTTCTAGGAAAAGTTTTGCCATATTGTAAACATTACAGTCTTGAAATTCTTTTGGGTCTTCTAAGGCTACTTGTTCTGTTACTATTTTTTTGATAGTTTTTAGTTGTTTTTTCTCTTCACCAAAAATATTTACAGTGTTTTTATAAGATTTAGACATTTTTTGTCCATCAGTTCCAGGAACAGTTTGTACAGTTTTTTCTACGCGAAAGTTAGGAATTGTAAAAATGTCACCATACTGATTATTGAATTTTATTGCGATATCTCTAGCAATTTCAACATGCTGGATTTGGTCTTTTCCCACAGGAATGATATCAGGAGAGTAAAGAAGTATATCAGCAGCCATTAAAACAGGGTAAGAAAAAAGTGAATGATTCGCTTTAATCCCTTTGGATATTTTATCCTTATAACTATGAGCACGTTCAAGTAGACCCATAGGAGTATATGAAGACAAAAACCAGTAAAGTTCAAGAACCTCTTTAACATCTGACTGTACCCAAAAAGTATTTTTTTCTGGGTCTATGCCTAGTGCTAAAAAGTCTGTAGCAGACTGCATAGTAAGTTTTGCAAGTCTTACTCCATCATTTACACTTGTCATCGCATGATAGTTTGCGATAAAAGTAAAAGTATCCTCTTTTTGTTGTGCCTCTACCATCTGTTTTATAGAACCAAAATAATTTCCGATGTGTAAGTCACCTGATGATTGAATCCCCGTTAATACTCTCATAAAATAAAATTCCTATATTTTTTTCATAATTATACCTATTTCAGCTTTATTTAGTTACCATATAAATAGTACAAGAAGTAAAAACTTCTTTATAAAGGATTTAAGATGAACTTACAAATTCGCTCAAAAGACATGACCTTAAGTGATGCTACTAAAGCACATATTGAAGGTGCAGTTGAAGCATTTAGAAAATTTTCATTAGATATTACAAGTATTAACTGTGTTGTTGCAGCCGAAAGAAAAGGTGTAATGGTAGAGTTTGACATAAAAATTGCTCATGCACAACCAGTAATAATAACACAACATGATGATGTACTTGATGCTGCGATTGATATAGCTATTGATAAAGGTTCAAAAGCACTTCGTAGACTTCATGATAAAGTAGTAGATCATAAAAATACTTCTGTTAAAGATCTAGAAACACTTGATGCCTAACTTAATATTATATGTCCATTTGTGGGCATATAGCCCTCTCCCATAAAGGGAACCAGCTTGAAATTTATCCTTACATTTTTTATTACTATCAAGTATATCCTGTGCCAAAGAGATAAAAGAAAATGATTATTCTGTATGTATCTTCTGTGGAGCTTTATTTACAAATGATTTTGGACATCAATTTCGTTTAGGTATTGGGGAAAGTTACTCATATGCAGAATGTATTCCTTAGGTAGAAGCCGGGAAAGCACGAGTAGAAGGTAAAATCAGTCTAATTTTTTAAACTATATGGAAATAACCTAAGACTTTGATCTTGGAAAATTCATTTGTGTAAAGAGTATGGAGCATGAGCAGCTAGGTTGTCTTATTAAACATCGTTTCAGCTTTCATAGTGTTTATTATGGTTGAAACTATAACTGGATACATCTAAAAAAAACTTTTAAGGAGAATATTTGAAAATAGTGTTACTTCTCCTCTTAACACTCAA
Organism: Sulfurimonas sp.; assembly: GCA_003978465.1. Classification (GTDB taxonomy): domain Bacteria; phylum Campylobacterota; class Campylobacteria; order Campylobacterales; family Sulfurimonadaceae; genus Sulfurimonas. Next base: position 4,599 of record QNZS01000071.1, read on the forward strand.
TTTAATTGCAGTAGATGAATATTCATTTAGAGTAGGATACGGTAAAGCATCAAAAAGTCTTCTTACTGAAATTATATCCGGAAATTCTTATGACAATAACCATAACAAAGATTTAAGTGTTTTAAGCTTTAATGGAGGATATTTATTAAAAGAATCTCTATTTGATTGGCCTATAGATATTTATGTAAAAGGGGGGCTTTCATATTTTGATGAGGCTGGAACTAGGAGTAATTTGTATGAAGTTGTACTTTACATTAAAGCCTACTACAACCTTGACTTTAGGGATAATAGAATACGGTTTGGTATTGGTGAGGGCGGTTCATATACTAGTGACATTCTTTTTTTTGAGGATGAAGAAGCATTCGTAAAAAATGCTAATACTGCTCACTATTTAAATTATATTGATATGAGTGTAGATTTTGATTTAGGCAGACTGGTAGGACATAAAGAAATGAACAATACCTATATCGGTTGGGCACTCAAACATCGTTCTGGTATTTTTGGACTTATCAATGGTGTTAAAGATGGTGGATCAAACTACAATACAGTTTATCTAGAAAAAAACTTTTAAGGAATTAATGTATGTATGAATTTGTTTTATGGTTTCATGTTGTCTCTTTTATTTCTTGGTTTGCAGTACTTTTTTATCTTCCACGACTCTTTATTTATCATACAGAATATAAAGAGAACGAAGGTTTTGTAAAGGTAGTAAAAATTCAAGAGTATAAACTTTTTAAGTATATAGGTGTTCCTGCAATGTGGACAACATTACTTAGTGGTGTATATCTTATTTATGAGATAGGTTTTACAGGAAACACGTGGTTACATGCAAAACTACTTTTTGTCGCTATTTTAATAGTCTATTTTTTCTCAATGAACTTTTATAGAAAACAGTTAGAAAAAAATAAGTGCCAAAAAAGTGGAAAGTTTTTTAGAATGTATAACGAAGTACCAACTGTCCTAATGATGATAATTGTTGCAATGGTAGTTTTTAAGCCTTTTTAGATTTTATAAAAAAAAGCAAGGCTCAGAAATATACTAAAGGTGAGACCACAAAAAAATAGGTGGCGAATAGCATAATGAGAAACAGTAGGCTTAAAAATTATTAGTGATGAAAATTGACCAAGAAAGAGATTAGATATTAAGATACCAGATGCCTTATCCTGTTGTCTGGACGATATCTGAGATAAAAACCATGCATTTGTATTTACCAGCATAAGCCCAAATGCGAAAAGAAAAAATATCAGTTAATAAACCACAATATAACTCAGTCTTGCTTTTACTTTTGAATATGCCATGAAACAAGTGCATTAAAAAGCATTGTAGCTCCTATAAGGATGGCTCTGCATCGAGTGAGTTTACAATAAAAGATAAGATAGTTGTGTTGATAACATATAAAAGAGTACTATCACAGTAAATACAGTGATATAGATTGGAAAATAATCTTAAATAAGAGCAATAGAGCTCGTCATAATAAAAGCAATCCGAAAACCTAATACTACCCAGGAAATATAGCGATGATTATAGAAGGCAGTGTGAACATCATTTTCAGAGAAATGCTATGTGTTGGACTTGAAAAAAAGTATGTGTTAAAAGTGGCAAAGAGAAGACAACAGTGACTCCTGACATAATGCCAAGAGTGGCTATAAAAAGAAGAGGGAGCCCTAGTTTTATTTTGTGGGAAGACAAAATTATTTCTCTCCGCGTTTTTTAGCCTTAAAGAGTAGTGGTGTTCCTGTAAAGTTAAAGGCTTCACGCATTTTATTTGTAAGGTAACGCCTATAAGTAAAGTGCAGCCCACTTGGTTTATTCATAACTATAGCTATCTTTGGTGGTCGCGTTTCATACTGTGTTGCATAGTAGATACGGATAACCTGACCACTCACACTTGGAAGAGTATGGCGACGAAGTGCTCTCTCGATTACTTCATTTACCTTACTTGTAGAGATACGTTGGGAATAGTTTTCATTTATCTCTAAAATCATATCGTGAAGTTTATCAACTCTTTGGTGTGTTAAAGCCGAAAGAGTTAAGATAGGAGCATATGCTAAAAACTTAAATCTATCACGAATCTCTTGGATGATTTTGTCATGATCTTCTCGTTTAGAGATATCCCACTTGTTTAAAACGATGATACAAGCTAAACGGTTACTATCAACAAGACCAGCTATTTTTTCATCTAGGTCTAAAAATGGCTCACTTGCATCTAAAACAACAAGTGCCATGTTTGAATTTTCAAGCATTTCAGTAGTACGCATAAGTGCATATTTCTCAATACCGAGAATTTTACCACGACGTCTGAGCCCCGCTGTGTCTACAAAAGTAATCTGCTTATCTTTATACTGAACTGTTTCATCTATAGGGTCAATAGTAGTTCCAGCTACAGAACTGACAACACAACGTTCTTCACCAAGAAGGGCATTAAGAAGTGAGGATTTACCAACATTTGTACGACCAATGATGGCGATTTTGATGTGGTTAATATCTTCCTCATTAAACTCTTTTATACGGTCGTTATTTCCAAAGATAGAATCATCTGTAATGACACCATCCATTTCATCTTCATCCCAGTATGTAAAACCATCATCATCTTCATCGTGAGTATTTTTGAAGAACTCTTTCTCGTCAATATCAGATACTTCTTCTCTGATGACTTCAGCTATGTCCTTTTCTTCCTCTTCTTTGATAGTATCTTCTTCAGGTATTTTATCAGCTATCCAGTCTAATAGTTCAACTGTATTTCGGTTGTGTGCAACAGAGATACCAAAAATATCACCCGTTCCAAACTCGTAAAAATCCCAAAGTTTGTCTTTCATCTTGTCGTTGTCAATTTTATTTACAACCAAAGCGATCTCTTTACCCATAGCTTGAAGTTCGTAAAAAAACTTTTTATCTTCATCTTCAGGTATACTTTTTCCATCAACCATATAAAGAATAATGTCAGCAGCATAAGCAGCTTTAAGAGACATTTCTTTTATTTTGTCAAAAAGCTCACAGCCCTTGTCTAAACCACCTGTATCAAGAAGTAGAGCTTCTTTGTTTTGCACAACAAAATGACGTCGTTTAACATCACGAGTAGTACCAGCTTGTTCTGAAGTAATCGCATCACGATTTTTTACTAAACGATTAAAGAGAGAACTTTTTCCGACATTTGGACGACCAACGATGGCGATTTTTTTCATGAATGAGCCTTGTAAAACTTATGAAGAGTTGTTTATACCCTTAAGGGGGTATCTTATATTTTCGTGATTATATCTAAATAATAGTTAGGAGGAGTTGTAAAGAAGAACTTATTTCCTAGTATAGAAAGGAGTAAAAAAATTAGTTAGTTGGAAATTCTTTGTTTAAAGTATCAAAAGCCTGAATAGACTTAAAGTCTTGCCATTTTGAATTATGATTATTACAACTTGATTTTGCAGCCTTTTTAACGACATCAGCAGCTGGAACTTTCATAAGCACAATAGTGCACCTGATGGACTATTACATATATCAGCTGCTTTAAAGTTTGAGAGTTGTACATTATCTGATTGCTCTGAACCTGCTTTTATAATTGCATGGACTGTTTCACTCTATCCGTTTTCAGTTGTTTGAGTAAAACTTTGTATTTGTCTTTAACCTGAGTTGCTATCTATTAGCTTAAGTTAGAACGACCTTCATCATAGTGATTCTACTAATATATGCTATTCCTGAAGGACTTTTATTTTCGATAGCTATACAAGACTATATTGGAGCGAGAACATTTGTTTGTTTCTGGTTTTGGTTCCGAATCTGAGCATACACAAAATACTATAATTAAACACAATAGGATAATCTTGAAAAATATTCCATTATAGGGGAGAGTATTCTTGTTAAATATCTTAAAGTAAAGTATACTAGCATGAATCTTTAAATTATATCATTATGAAGCATTAAATCTAAGAAGAAGGGATATTTTGAAGGAGTACTATTCATATGAAGTATTTAGAAATGATACAAAAAAACTCATACACAAGAGTAAATCATTTAAACCTGAATCCATAGTTTCAATCGCAAGAGGGGGTTTAACCCTGGCACACTGTATTGCTGAAGGTTTAAACCTACGCGATGTTCAATGTATAAGAACTGAGTTATATGATGGACAGGTGAAAAGAAAAGAGATTACATTTTTTGCTAATTGTAATTTTGGGGACAAAAAAAGAGTTTTAGTAGTCGATGATATAGCTGATAGTGGAGAAACACTCAAAGCAGTTATGCACTACTTAGAGAAGAACTTTAAAGGGGTAGAATTCCAATCTGCAACACTTTTTTACAAAAAAAGTTCTTTATATGAGCCTGACTTTTGGATAAATGAGGCAAAAAATTGGATAGAGTTTTTTTGGGAAAAAGATTTTGAAACTTAAAATAGTGTTTATTTTCTAGATGCTTCTATCATCTCATATGCTTGGTTTATCTCCTGAGTTTTAGCAGTTGCCTCTTTCATATAGGCTTCATCTTTTCCTTGGGAAGCGATGATGTCAGGATGGTATTGTCTGACGAGTTTTCTATATGCTTTTTTGACAGTTTTTATGTCATCATTTTTACTAACACCTAAGGTTTTATAAGCATCTTCAATGTTTGCTTTTGGAGTAACATTTTTCATCATTTGCTCAAACTGATCAAAGATTTTATGGTAAGCATCAGGGTCAAATTCAAGCGCCTCAGCTATTGTAGATAAAATTTCTTCTTCACTTGAACTACATTCACCATCAATAAATGCAAGTTGAATCAAAAAACCCATAAACTGCTGTTGTTGTGTTTTGTTTCGTTTAATAGAATTAGCTAAGGAGTGTGCAACATCTTCTATATTGTCACTTCTTTCTTTTTCTTCATTAAATATATCTTTGAGTATCTGTTTTGTCTTTTGAGGTTCAGGAAAAACTGCACTGATATCATCAAACATAATCCCTACAAGTTGTGCTTCAAGTGCATCGACTTTTCCATCAGCTTTAGCCACTTTTGCAACGAGTGCAACAAAAAGACCTAATTCGCTACTTGCAAGAGAGCCATGAGAAACAGAAAAGTTCTTAAAGGCTTTTTGTGAGTAGTTTTCATACTTACCATAGCTTTTAAATACAGTGTAAAAAACATAACCGATAACAGCAAATATAATGAGGTTTAACATAAAACATCCTTTTAATTATGTTCATTATAAAGAAGAGAAGTTAATAGATGGGTATAATTGCATTAATGAATTATATTAAAAATTTAAATGCGGGTGTTAAGTACATGCTTATAGCCTCTTTTACCTTTGCCATTATGGGTGCCTTCGCAAAACTAGCAAGTCCAACTATACCGTCTTTAGAAGTTGTTTTTTTTAGAAATCTTGCGGGTGTTATCATCGTAGGAATAGCCATACTAAAAGCACCTATGAAACATATAGGAGGGAAGCCATATCTCCTCTTTTTCCGAGGTTTTATTGGTTTTATAGCACTTTTAGCATTTTTTTATAACATTGCACATATTTCACTAGGTGATGCAATGACCTACTCAAAAACTTCACCGATTTTTACAGCAGTATTTGCTTATCTTTTTTTGCATGAGAAGTTGAGTTTTAAAGGGTGGCTAGCTATATTTGTTGGGTTTATTGGTATTCTTTTTATAACACAGCCGAGTGACTTGGGATTTTCCAAGTATGATTTACTTGGTATATTTAGTGGTGTTGGTGCAGCACTTGCCTACACTTCTGTTAGAGAACTAAAGTCTTACTATGATACTCGTGCTATAGTACTTTCTTTTATGATGACAGGGACTTTAGGACCTTTTGTTCTTTTTATAGTTTCACCATATGTTGAGATAAATGACCTTGACTTTATCTTTAGCAAATTTGTTATGCCAGAGGGAATTATTTGGTTATACCTCTTGCTTATGGGAGTTTTTGCAACAATTTCGCAACTTCTAATGACAAAAGCCTATGGTGAAGCCAAGGCAGGAATAGTTGGAGCTGTAAGTTACTCAAATATATTTTTTTCCATCATTGTTGGTGTTTTACTTGGAGACATGCTTCCATCTTTAAGTACAACATTTGGCATAGTCCTAATCATCTTAGCTGGCATAATGGTAGCAAAAGCAAAATAAGATATAATATCTTTAATAAAATTCTAACTTAAGAAGAAAATATGAAACTTTTATCAGGGCCTTGTGTAATTGAGAGTGAAGAAAATATCTTCAAAATTGCAAAAGAATTAGAGAAATACCAGAAAGATGAAACTATAGACTTTTACTTTAAAGCTAGTTTTGACAAAGCAAATCGTACTTCGTTAGAGTCTTTTCGTGGACTTGGGATAGATGAAGGTTTAAGAATATTACAAAAAGTGAAAGATGACTTTGATTACAAAATAGTAACGGATGTTCATGAGTCTGCTCAGGTAAATCAAGTAGCAGAGGTTGTAGATATGCTACAAATTCCTGCATTTTTGTGTCGCCAAACTGACCTGCTTGTGGCATGTGCAAAGACTTCATGTGAAGTGAACATTAAAAAAGGACAGTTTCTCTCAGCAGATGCGATGAAATACCCACTTTTAAAGATACTTCAAACTCGTGGATGTTCTGAACCAACATATGAAAATTCAAAAAAGCATGGAGTTTACCTTTGTGAGCGTGGAAATAGTTTTGGTTATGGAAATATGGTTGTTGATATGCGAAATCTTGTCATCATGCGAGAGTTTGCACCAGTAATTTTTGATGCAACTCACTCAGTTCAAATGCCAACGGCAGAGAACGGTAAAACGGGTGGTGATAGCTCAATGGTTCCACACTTGGCAAAAGCTGCAGCAGCAATAGGTGTTGATGGTTTCTTTTTTGAAACGCATTTTGACCCTAGTGTCGCTTTGAGCGATGGACCAAATATGTTAAAGTTAGAAGACTTAGATAAATTAATAAAAAAAATAAAATTGATACAGGAGATATAAAAGATGAATTTAATTGAAGGTAAATTACAAGTAATTAATGGAAAAAAAATAGCGATAGTAAGTACACGCTGGAACCACTTCATAGTTGATAGACTAGTTGAGGGTGCTACGGATGCTTTTGCTCGTCATGGCGGAAATGAAGAAGATATAACTCAGGTTATCGTTCCTGGTGCATTTGAACTTCCTATGATAGTTGACCAATTACTTTCTAGTGGAAAGTATGATGCTGTATGTGCTCTAGGTGCAGTTATCCGTGGGGCAACTCCTCACTTTGACTATATAAGTGCTGAGGCTACAAAAGGTATCGCTACTATGAGCTTAAAGTACCAAAAACCAGTAAGTTTTGGACTATTAACAACTGATACTATCGAGCAAGCAATTGAGCGTGCTGGAACAAAAGCTGGTAACAAAGGTTTTGAAGCAATGACTACAGTTATTGAAATGATAAACCTATATGAGGAACTATAATGGCAACTAGACATCACGCTCGTATGGCTGTTGTAAGCCTTTTATATGCATTTGATTTAGGAAATGGTAACACAGCTGAACATACAGATGAAATACTAGAAGAAAAGAAGATTCGTAACAAACAAAAAGACTTTGCACTTGATTTATATAGTGGTGTTATGAGTAACCTTGATGCTTGTGATGAAGCAATTATCACACATCTTAAGGATTGGGATTTTAAAAGACTTGGAAGTATTGAGCGTGCTACTCTGCGTTTAGCAACTTATGAGATACTTTTTGGAGATCTTGATTCTGCTGTTGTTATTAATGAAGCAGTGGAAATTACTAAGGCTTTTGGAACAGAGCAGTCTCCTAAATTTATTAATGGTGTTTTGGATGCAATCAGTAAAGCTAAGTAAATAAATGAATAAGTCACTATTTTTAGTACTTTTATTTTGTGTTTCACTTTTTGCTAAAATTGATTACACAAAAACAAACAACTGTCTGAATTGTCATAGTGGAATTGAACATATCCGTGAGCAAAACTCAGAGATGAGCATAGCAATTGCACATAGGGCAGAAAAAGCTGGTTATGCTGAAAATAGTTGTATTATCTGTCACGGGGGAAATCCTGCGACAAAACATAAGAGTAAGGCACATAAGGGTACGATAGATTACTTTAAAGAGCATAAAGGTCCAAAAGAGTACTATCCTGCACCTGCAAGTACTTGGATAAATGAAAACACTTGTGGTGTCTGTCATCCAGTACAAGTTAAAAACCAAATGAACTCTCTTATGATGACTGAACAGGGAAAAATTCAAGGGGCAATGTGGTCATTTGGTGCAAAAGAGGGTTACAAACATATAAACGGTAACTACAAAACACATAATCCTCGTAGCCCAATGTCTCGTTCAGGAACAGCTACCTATAGAGAATATATGCAAAAACTTGCCAAAAAGGAACCACAAGCCTTTCCCGAAAGAATGCGAGAACTTCCCCAAGCACCAAGTGTAAAAGAAGTAACTGCTGATCCATCTTTGGCTGTTTATACCTACCTTCGTCAAGAATGTCTACGTTGTCACACAGGAAGTAAGGGTCGCTCAAAACGTGGTGACTTTAGAGGTATAGGTTGTGCATCATGTCATGTTCCTTACTCTAATGAAGGCTTTTATGAGGGTGATGACAATTCTATAGATAAAAAATCTCGAGGTCATATGCTCTCTCATCAGATACAGTCTTCTCGTAAGGTAAAAGTAACTATTCATGATGTGCAGTACTCGGGTGTTCCGGTTGAGACATGTTCTACTTGTCATAACCGTGGTAAGCGTATAGGTGTCTCATACCAAGGACTTATGGAAACTTCATACAATGCAACTTTTGATGCTGAGGGTAATGGACAACCAAAACTTCATACAAAACGCTACTTACATATGAAAGAAGATATTCATTATCAAAAAGGGATGTTGTGTCAAGATTGCCACACTTCAAATGATCTTCATGGTGATGGCTTCTTAGGTGGAGCTAACTTAGCAGCTGTTGAGATTGAGTGTCAAGATTGTCATGGAACGACTAAGGCTTATCCATGGGAATTACCTATTGGTTACTCTGATGAGTTTAGCAAAGAGAGAAAAGAAGGTAAGCCCCGTGGTGTTGCTCAATACTTAGTAGAGTACTTAAAACAAGGTTTTGTACCTGATGATAAGGGTGATGGTTATATTCTAACTGCACGTGGAAATCCACTTCCAAAAGCGGTTAAAAAGGGCAATAAAATCATAATGCACTTGGCTTCAGGAAAAGATATAGAACTAAAACCATTAAAACTTTTAAAAGAAGAAAAACGTCTCTCTAAAAAAGCACTGATAGCTATGGATGTTGTGACTGCACATACAGAGGAGTTAGAGTGTTACACTTGTCATGCAACATGGGCACCTCAATGTTATGGTTGTCATGTTAAGATTGATTATAGTGGTGGTAAATCAAATGTGGATTATCTTAAAGCCTCACATGATCAAGATATTCACGGTACAACTGGTGGCATGCGAGACCTTAAAAAATATCTTATTCCCGGTAAGGTTACTGAAACACGTTCATTTCTTCGTTGGGAAGACCCAGCTTTAGCACAAAATGGAGAAGGGCGTATCACTCCTGTTATACCGGGCTGTCAGACGACTATTACGGTTATAGGTGAAGATGGTAAAGCACTGCTTCAAAACCATATATATAAGGTTAAAAATGTTGAGGGTAAAGGTGAAGAGGGGCAAAATGCCCTAGATATGTCACCAGTTCAACCCCATACTATTCAAAAAGAGTCAAGAAATTGTGAGTCTTGTCATGTTTCAGATAAGGCTTTAGGACTTGGTATTGGCAGTAGTGCTGATTGGACTACTACAACTATTGTTGACCTTATGAGCCCAGATAAAAAAGTACTACCGAGACAAATAGATGAGCAGATACCAGGGATTCCAAATTTAAAATATGATTATTCACAGTTTGTAGATGAAAATGGTATACAAGTTATGACAGTAGGACATCACTTTAAACTCTCACAAGCTCTTGATAAAGAGCAAAGATCGAAGTTAGATCGTCGTGGTGTTTGTCTCTCATGTCACATAGATATACCTGCAGGTAATATAGGTGTGAGTGCTATGACACATATTGCAAATATGGCGGAGTTAGAGATAGATAACCAGGAGCATAAAAATATTTTAAATAAAATTTTAAATATTGGTGCCGGTACACAGATAATAGGTGGACTCCTTGTTTCATTTATGTTTATATATCTTGTATATACTATCTTCATTAGGAAAAAATTTATCAACTCAAGAAATAGAGGATGGAAATAATTATGAAAAAAGTTACACTTATTTTAGATGCACTAATAAAAGGTAAAAACAACAACAAAGCTGTGGCTATGTTTGTACAAAAAGTGGGCCAATGTTTAAAAGATTAACAAAAGAAGAAGCATTAGATTTAATCAAAAATGCTGACTTAAAAGAACTGGGAAGATTAGCATCAGCTCGTAAAAAAGAATTACATCCTAAAGGCATCACTACTTTTGTGATAGATAGAAATATAAACTATACTAACATCTGTTGGGTAGATTGTAAGTTTTGTGCTTTTTATAGACATGAAAAAGATGCAGATGCATATGTACTAACTTTTGATGAAATAGATCAAAAAATAGATGAACTTTTAGAAATAGGTGGAACACAAATCCTTTTTCAAGGTGGAGTGCATCCTAAGCTAAAAATAGCTTGGTATGAGGATTTAGTTGAACATATTCATACTAAGTATCCTAGTATTACTATTCATGGATTTAGCTCTATTGAGCTTGATTTTATCGCAAAAGTTTCTCGTATAACTATACAAGAAGTGTTATCGCGCCTTAAAGTAAAAGGTCTCGCTTCCATCCCTGGAGCAGGAGCTGAGATTCTTAATGATGATGTTCGTGATATTATCGCACCAAAGAAGATAGATGCAAAAGTTTGGGCAAATGTACACCGTCAAGCACATAAACTAGACATAATGTCTACAGCAACTATGATGTATGGAACAGTTGAGACAGATGAGCAAATACTCGAGCACTTTGATATGATTCGTGATCTTCAAGATGAAACAGGTGGTTTTCGTGCATTTATTATGTGGAGTTTTCAGGGTAAAAATACTGAACTTTTAGCACAGATTCCAAATATGGAAAAACCATCCTCAAACCGTTACCTGCGTTTACTCGCAGTTGCACGGCTTTATCTTGATAATGTACCGAATATTCAAAGTTCATGGGTAACACAAGGTCCATACATTGGGCAGATGGCACTGCGTTTTGGTGCGAATGACCTCGGCTCAACTATGATGGAAGAAAATGTAGTAAGTTCTGCAGGTGCAGCTTATGCAATGGCAAAAGAAGAGATGGTACAGCTTATCCGTGATATAGATGAGATACCAGCGGTGAGAAACACTGCATATGAAACGTTAAGTATTTTCGAGGAATAAGTGAAAATACTTGTAACACTTTTACTACTAGGACAAATTATAATGGCAGCAACAATAGATTCAATCGAAATAAATGGTGTAAGTGTACCTCTTATATATGAAGAGGACAATAGACTTCCAATAGTAACTACACAAATAGTTTTTAAAAATAGTGGAAGTATTACGGATACAAAAAAAGCGGGTGTAGCTCCTTTTAGTGCTAAAGTACTCAATGAAGGAACACAAAAATTAGGCTCAAATGCTTTTGCAGAGGCTTTAGAGTCAAAAGCAATTCATATCTCATCTACAGCTGGATCAGAAACTTTTGTTATGGAAGTAAGTTCACTCAAAGATGAGTATGAAAACTCTTTAAAGTATTTAGAGATGCTTTTAAAAGACCCAAATTATTCTAAAGAAAGTATAAGTAAAATCAAAACTATGACACTTGGTAGTTTAAGTCGTAAAGCGAATGATTTTGACTATATTGCAGGAACTGAGCTTAAAAAGCTTATGTTTGAAGGTACTGTTTTAGGTACTCCATCCTCAGGTACAAAAGAGAGTATAACTTCAATCCGTGTCACTGATATAAAAAGATTTGTAAAAGAACATATAGTACTTTCGCGTGCAATAATTGTTGTAGGTGGAGACATCTCTTTAGAAGAAGTCAAGAAAAATATGCAAGAAGCTTTATCATCTCTAGAAGTAGGAAAGACTGAAGAAGTTGCACACTTTGAAGTAAGTAAAACAGTTAAAAAATCTATACTAAAACGTGAGACAGAACAGGCTTATATCTATTTTGGAACACCTTATAACATGAAAGTTGATGACGAAGAGTACTTTAAAGCTCGTATTGCTACTTTTATTTTAGGTACAGGTGGATTTGGATCTCGTTTGATGGAAGAGATCCGGGTAAAACGCGGTCTTGCATACTCTGCATATGCTCGTGTTCACATGAGTAAGTCAAGTGCATATATGTCAGGATACCTACAGACAAAACTGGACTCTATGGATGAGGCAAAAAAAACAGTAACTGAAGTGATAAAAGATTTTGTAAAAAATGGTGTTACAAAAGATGAGTTAGAACAGACGAAAAAGTTCTTACTTGGAAGTGAACCACTTAGAGTTGAAACTATGAGTCAGCGTTTAAACAGAACATTTATGGACTACTATAAAGGTTTTGAGTCAGGTCATTCCTCATCTGAGTTAGAGAAAATCAAAAATTTAAAACTCAAAGATTTAAACAAGTTTATCAAAAGCCATAAAGAGATACTTGATATCACTTTTGCAATAGTTACAAAATAAGTAGTAGCTCTTTACTTGAATACTACACTAATTGGTCAGATAGATAGAATTCTTTTTGAGAGTGAAGGCTTTTTTATAGCAGCTCTCAAATCTGGCGAAAAAGTAAGTGGGACTTACTATGAGAGTGATATAGAAAGTATAAAAGGCTCTGCTATCACACTTAGCGGTTTTTGGGAAGAACATAAAAAGTATGGAAAAACTTTTAAGTTTGAAACTCTCAAAGTAAACCAAAATGAACTCTTCTTTTTTTTAAATAAAATCATCAAAGGTTTCACCAAAAAACTCACATCTGAACTAATAGAAAAGTTTGGACAAGAGGGTTTAGTAGATATACTTGATAAGGATATAGAAAGGCTTTTAGAGTTTAAAGGGATAAAAGAAAAACGTCTTAAAAAAATTCAAGCATCATGGAAACAGTTCCGTTCTATGCGGCGTTTAGGAGAATTTCTCTCTCCTTTTAATGTCTCTCCCGCACTTCTTACTACAATCGCCACAGCTATGAAAGATGTAGATGAGCCTTGTACAAAGATACAAAACAATCCCTATATCCTTACACATATTAATTCCATCGGTTTTAAGCGTGCAGATGAGTTGGCTCTCAAAATGGGTATAGATAGAGAAGATGAGGGTCGTATTAGTTCTGCTATGGATTATGTACTTTTAAACTACTGTGAAGCTCAGGGTAACTCTTGTATCGCTAAAGAGGTACTCTTTAGTGGTTTGGATGAACTACTTATATTCTCGCAAAAACAGTATCTCTATGAGGCTGCTTTAGTTGAGAGAGTGGGTGAGGGTAGTATAGTCATTATGAAAAATGATAGAGTTTCACCCTCTAGGCTTTATGATGCAGAGAAGTATTTGTACGAAGAGTTTAAGATGCGAGCTAAACTTAGTAGTGGTGGATTTGTTAAAAATATAGATGAATTTTTAAAAGACTCTTCACTTAAACTAGGAGAACAACAAAAAGAGGCAGTTGTAAAGATAAATGAGGGTGCTATGCTCCTTTTTCTTGTAGGTTATGCAGGAACAGGAAAAAGTACTACTAGTAAAACAATCCTTGAATTAATTAATACACAATACGATAAAAAAGAGATAATGACTTGTGCTCTTAGTGGTATTGCTTCGCAAAGAATTAGTGATACAACTGGATATGAATCTGCCACAATTCAATCTCTACTTATAAAACATGAAAGTAGTGATAAATTTCCTTATAGTGTAGTGCTTATTGATGAAGCTTCCATGATAAACTCTTCACTTTTTGCAAGACTTATAGGCAAGATATCAAGGAAGGCTATCATAATCATCGTTGGAGATGATGCACAACTTCCTCCTATCGGTGCTGGAAATGTTTTAAGTGATGTACTGAGTTTAGAGTTAGCACCTACTGTAAAACTCACCCAGATTTATAGACAGAGTGAAGACCAAGCCATCACACTTATAGCAAATGATATACGTAAGGGTGTAGTACCTCAGTATAGAACTACTTATGAAGATTTTGAGTTTGTAGACATTACTATAGCCAACTACTATGCTTTAAAAAATCAACTCTCCTCGGGTGAGTTAAAAAATCTTAGAGATGAAAACTCACAGCAAATTATAGTTGAGATAGTACACCGTGTTTTAGATTCACTCAAAAAAGCAAGGTATAGACTACAAAATAAACAGATAAAAGAGTATCTCAATTACTTTCAAGTTATCACTCCGATGAAGGGTGGTTTACTCGGTAGTACAAACCTAAACAAGGTTTTACAAGACTACTTCAATCCAAATCCTAAAAAATGTGTCAAACACGGTGGTTTAGAGTTTCGCCTTATGGACAAGGTAGTTCACACTAAAAATGAGAATATGACTAGCTGGAGTGGAGATGGATTTAAAATGAGTGAAGGCTCTAATCCAAGGCGAATATTTAACGGTATGAGTGGACTGCTTTTTAAGATAGAAGAAGATGATGAACAACTGTTCGTTTTTTATCCAAATGAAGATGTAGTGGTAGTGTACGAGTATGAAGAGTTAAAAAGCCTCCTTATGCTCTCGTATGCTTTAACTATCCATAAAGTCCAAGGTATGGAGTATGACATAGTAGTTATACCCATGAGTTTTACACATTTCATCATGCATAATACTAAACTTATATATACTGCGATTACAAGGGCAAAACATAAGTGTATCTTAGTAGGTGAGGGTGCTGCATTTGAGAGTGGGTGCAGAAAATTTGAAGCTACACGTAGAGACACTGTTCTTTTAGAACTATAAAAGGGAAAGAGAACAAGTGCCTGGACGATTGTGTTTATTTAATGATATTTCTTTTAAACAAGATGTCTTTAAAAAGTTTGGTGGATTTAGAGATACTGTAGGTATCATAAGTGAACAATACAATATTGCCCCCACATTAAACATTGCTATTTATACAAACACCCATGTTTATACTTATGCACACTTTGGGCTTATTCCATCTTGGGCAAGTGCTCGTTTGAGTATGCAAATCAATGCACGAAGTGAGAGTGTTTACGAGAAGAGTAGTTTCAAAGAGGCTTACAGACAAAGAAGATGTCTCGTTCCTCTGAATGGTTACTTCGAGTGGGTAAAAGATGCCAAAACTAAAAAGAGTCAAGCTCATTTTATAGTCTCTACTAGTGGAGACTATTTTGTATTTGCGGGTATTTATGAGTCTTGGTATGATAACAATCTTAAAAAAACGATACTTACATGTGCCATACTTACAACAGAGCCAAATGAAACAATAGCCACTTTACATGACCGTATGCCTGTTATCTTAGAGTCACATCAGTGGGACCTGTGGTTAAATGATAGAAGCAACTATAGGGAGTTAAACAGACTCTTTATTCCACTTCAAAGTAACAGAATAAGACACTTTAGAGTAGGAAACTTTGTTAATAGTGTTAAAAATGAGGGAGTAGAGTGTATATCAGAGTTAAAAAAAATAGTACCTAGACAAGGAACTCTCTTTTAAACACTCTGCTTATATAATCCACTCTTTTAGAGCGATTTTCATCTTTAGTCTATATCTCACTAATGGAAAAACAATTAAAAATGATCCAAAGGTCATATAAACTGGTAATAACATACTCTCTAAACTACGATCTGTAATAGCAAAAACAGCAATAAAAGATCCTATAAAAAAGAATAACCATGCTAATGGTTTTTCTTCCTCAGGGCTGTTAAAAACAAAACGCAGGGTTGGAAACAGTGCACAAAAGTCAGCTAAAATTGCGATACTAATTGGAAGTATTCCTGAATCATCTTTGAAAAAATACCAAATTACTATAGAAGATAAACCTATGATAAGAGAAAACTTTTCCAAACTATCTATTTTTTTACTTTCTCCTTTAAAGAGTGTAAGAGTAAATATAATACTAGGGTTTATCATAAAAATAAGTGTAAGCATCTTAGTGACTTCATCAGCGGTATCCGGTGTAATTATCCAAAATGCAAAACCAATAATACTCCAGATAAACCAAGAAATCCGATTTGGTTTAACAGTACCACGAAAGATACTTATTGAGTAAGGGAGTATAGACAAAGCAAGAATAAACTGTGCAATAAGTCCTAGTATATATGGTTCTATCATGAGTTTCCTTAAGTTTAAGAGGAATAGAGTTTATAATTTATTATACTTAATTAATGAAGGTATTCTAATAAATCAATATATCTTGATGTGGTTATCTATTTGTGCTATACTTTCATAAGAACTACAATATAGGAGTTTTTATGGAAGTCTTTTTAAAATCAACTGCTGCACTTCATGATGAAACACGTGTTTTATTATTGAGATTCTTAGATGAGTATGGTGAGTGTTGTGTTTGCGATATGCAGAGCTCACTGGACATGATTCAATCACGCCTTTCTCGTCATCTTAAAATCCTCAAAGAAGCTGGTTTTATTAGAGTTGAGCGAAAAGGGACTTGGGCTTATTACTCTATAAGAAGTCCACTAGATAGATTTAGGAGTGAGGCTTTAGAAGAAATAAGGCACTTAAGTATAGAACTCCCAATATTACAAAAAATATCAGATAAAGTAGCTTGTAAAAAATGAAAAATGTCTTAATATTATGTACGGGAAATAGCTGTCGTTCTGTTATGGCAGAAGCTATGATAAATGCGAAAATGACAGAGTGTGTAAAAGCACAGAGTTCAGGTGTAAAAGCAAGTGGTACAATTAATCCTAAAGCTCAGGCTTTACTAGAGGCAAAAGGTGAATGGAGAGAAGAGTATCACTCAAAACTAATAGAGACTGTTTTAGAGACTGCATTTGACCTAGTTGTAACTGTATGTGATGGGGCTAAAGAGACTTGTCCTATGTTCCCAAATGCAGTGAAAACTATTCATCTTGGTTTTGAAGACCCAAGTGGTAAAGCTACGGAAGAGTATGCCAAAACATATGATTTGATTGAAAAAGAATTACTTCCTATAATCAAAGAAGAGTTGTGTCAATAATTATGTGGCATGAATTAACACATGATTTTATCTATGACTTTATCGGTTTGAGTGGAAAACTAGCAGAGGCAAGTCACTTTTTTATCTATGATACTGTAAAGATATGGTTTTTACTTGTAACTATCATCTTCACGATTTCGTTTTTAAGAACTTGGTTTAATACTGAGTATGTTCGTGCACACCTACAAGGAAAGTCTGCACTGTATGGTCATTCTATTGCGGCTATGTTTGGGATGATTACTCCTTTTTGTTCTTGTTCGGCTATTCCCTTGTTTTTAGGCTTTATTCAAGCAAGAATTCCTTTAGGTATTACATTCTCTTACCTGATCTCTGCACCGATGAATAACGAGATAGCTATTGCTATGCTATTTGGCCTTTTTGGTATAAAAGTGACTGCGATTTATATTGGATTTGGCCTATTCGTCGCAATATTTGGTGGTTTGATTATTGGTAAACTCAACTTAGAAAAAGAGATACTTATGGATGTTACACCTCTAGAGAGTGAACTCCATGCAGATATAGTTAAACTAACATTCAAAAAAAGAACTAAAGAGGCTTGGGACTATACTTTTGATATATTTAAAAAGATATATCTTTATGTGATACTTGGTGTTGGTGTAGGTGCTTTGATACACGGTTATGTGCCAACCGATTTTATCGGTTCATATACTGGTGAAGGAAATCCTTTTGCTGTGCCAATTGCAGTTATTATGGGTATCCCAATGTACTCAAATGCAGCGGGGATTATGCCACTGATTGAAGTTTTAACAAGTAAGGGTATGTTACTTGGAACTGCACTTAGTTTTATGATGGCGGTTACAGCTTTAAGTCTTCCGGAGGCTTTGATACTCAAAAAGATTATCTCTTTAAAAATGATAGGAATATTTTTTGGGATTGTGGGAAGTGGAATCATAGGGATTGGATATTTATTCAATGCGATATTATAAACTAAGGAAAGAAAATGATAAGTAGAATTTTAAGAGTTTTAGTAGGTTTAGGTTTAATTGGATATGGTATTTATAGTGGAAATGCATGGTTTTATTTAGGAGTGCTTCCTCTTGTAACAGCATTAATAAACTGG
Organism: Sulfurimonas sp.; assembly: GCA_003978465.1. Classification (GTDB taxonomy): domain Bacteria; phylum Campylobacterota; class Campylobacteria; order Campylobacterales; family Sulfurimonadaceae; genus Sulfurimonas. The sequence goes on from QNZS01000071.1 coordinate 22,779, forward strand.
TGTCCATTTGAGAGTAAAGTTGGTGGCTGTGACCCTAGTAGCGGATGCTGTTCAAGTGAAGTACCTCAATCAGAAAATACTAAAAAGAAAGAGTCTGTAGTTACAGGTATCACAAAACCACTAGCTCCTAACTTTACAGGAGCTTCGTTTTCAGCAAAAAAACCAAGAAAAATAGAGATACTTGGAACAGGCTGTGCAAAATGTATAACTTTAGCAAAAACAGTGCAAGATGTTGTTGATACTCTTGATGAAAACTTTGAAGTTGTAAAGGTTGAAGATATAGAGAAAATTATGGCTTATCAAGTAATGAGTACACCGGGTCTTGTGATAGATGGAGAAGTGAAGAGTAGAGGAAAACTTCTTAGTAAAGAAGAAGTCCATGCACTCTTAGTATAGAGAAGTTTAGTTAGCTTCAATAAATGATTGAAGCTCTTTATCTGTGCTTACAGTTGTGATTTTTTCGATCACTCCTTCACGGAGAGAAACAAGAACGATTTTTTCAGTGTCTAGACCTTTTCTAAATGGAGCAGCAGTCGTTTTTTCATTTAAAAGTAAAACTGTATGTTTAAAATCTTTTAAACCAGGAAGAATAAAAAGACTCTTGATAATTGATGGTGCTGCACTTACATCTGCGATAAACTCAGTATTGTTGTCCCCAAGGTAAGTTGGCTTTTGTGTTTCAAAAAAATCGTTACAAACATGTGCAGAAGCTTTTGCTAAAGCGAAAACTACCTTAGTTGTTGTTGCTTTAAGTGTATGCTCAACCTCAAACTGATCTTTTAGTGTTAAACCACTCAGACTTGTCCCCATTACAAGTTTTGCCTTTACATCTTGAGTGTTTTGTTCTTTAGAATCACAAGCTGCAAAAAGTAGAGCTAGTGTAATCGCTGTTATAATCTTTATCATTAGGTTGTCCTTTTTTAATGTTGTGCAATGATACACTAGATAGTTTATATTTGCAATAGTGTATAGCTTAGTATATGATATTAATATATTTTAAAGTAAATAAAGAAATTTGTGTATAATTTCAAAACAAAAAATAAGGAAATAAATATGGCATGGGCAACAGCAAGGCATATACTAGTAGAAAGTGAAGAAAAATGTAGTCAATTAAAAACAGAAATTGAGGGTGGAATAGCATTTGAAGATGCTGCAAAAACAAACTCAACTTGTCCTTCATCGGCTCAGGGTGGAGACTTAGGTAAGTTTAGTCCAGGACAAATGGTTCCTGAGTTTGACAAAGCTGTATTTAACGGTGATGTTGGTGTAGTTTATGGACCAATTAAAACTCAGTTTGGTTACCATTTACTAGAGGTAACTTCGAGAGGATAATCCCTTCTAGCTCCTCTAGAGGAGCACTTATAATATCATCAAACTGTGTTTTATTAAAAGTTTGTTGGCGTTTAGCGAGTTGTGCCGTATGAATAGATATCAACTCACACATCTCATCTTTTGTTATTTTTCCATCAAGAAAATCTAAAACTTCTACTATTCCGATACTACTCATTGAGTGTGGCAGTCGTGAGTACTTCTTCTCTAATCGACACACTTCATCTATTAAACCCATCTCTAACATAATACTGGTACGTTTTTTTATTCGCTCTCGTATAGTATCCCTGGATACTTCTATGTTATAGATAGTTAGGTTTTCAATGATGGCTTGTGGTGGGTTAAGCTCAAACCACTTTGTTGGAGTAACTCCTGATGCCTCATAAATAAGTAAGGCTTTTTCAATCCTGTAAGTATCATTTTTATTTATGTTTTTCATGTAGAGAGCATCTATATCAGAGAGTAGTGTATAGCAAGCTGGTAAATCTTTTAACTGTATGTTTACACTGTTTTTTATCTCTTGAGACATTGTAGGAAGTTTTGAGAGCCCTTGCATCAATGATTTTAAATAAAAAGATGTACCACCTACTATAACGAGGTTTTTTTTATCTTCTTCACATCTCTTTACAAGATTTTTATATAGAGAAATAAAAATATCAACACTAAAGTACTCATCAGGTTTTAAAATATTTATACCAAAATGTTTGACTTGGGAGAGCTCATCTGCTGAAGGTTTAGCTGAGACAATATCTATCTCTTGATAGATACTCAAAGAGTCTATTGAGAGTATATAAGCATCTATTTGAAGAGCGATTTTTATTGCCAAATCACTCTTTCCGGATGCAGTTGGTCCAATAATACTAAGTTGATTCATGGTGAAATTATATCATTTTAAAGCTCTTTTAGATAAAATAACTCATAATTATATTAAAGGGCAAAATGTTGCAAAGAGTTATTGACAAAGCAAAGGATTTTAATGAGTTAGTTATGTTTGAACACTCCATCTTTTCACTTCCATTTATTTTTATAGCTATGGTTGTAGCAGCGAATGGTTGGTTTGGATTTTGGCTTTTGTTTATGGGTGTTTTAGCAGCACTCAGTGCAAGAAACTTTGCTATGGGTGTTAACCGTTATGCTGATCGTGACATTGATGCTATAAACCCTAGAACAGCAGATAGACCAAATGTAGATGGTCGTTTAGGAGCTGGGGCTATCTTACTCTTTATTGGTGTAAATGCAGTGATATTTATCGCAGTGGCATATATGATAAACCCTTTAGCATTAAAACTGAGTCTACCGATTTTATTTATTTTAGGTTCTTACTCATACTTTAAACGATTCTCTTCTTTAGCACATATTATTTTAGGTGTCTCATTAGGACTTGCACCAATAGCTGGTGTTGTAGCTGTTACTGCTACTATCCCTTTATGGTCTATATTTTTAAGTCTGGGCGTTGTATTTTGGGTGGCTGGATTTGATCTACTTTATTCATTGCAAGATATGGAGTTTGACAAAGAGAAAGGGTTGCATTCTATTCCTTCAAAGTATGGGGCTAAGATAACACTTCTTATCTCAGCACTTTTTCATACATGTACGATTCTTTTTTGGATGCTTTTTGTATATGAGGCAAACTTAGGTTATGTAGCATATATAGCTGCATCTGGAAGTGCTTTCGTTTTAGCTTACGAGCAAAAACTTGTACGTAAGGATTTTACACAGATAGACCGTGCCTTCTTTACTGTAAATGGTTATTTAGGTGTTGTGTTTTTTATTTTAATTGTTTTAGACAGGATAGTCTCATGAGTACTCCGCGTTTAGTACAAGCCCCTATTAGTATCTGCTTTAGTGAAGTGGGTTTAGACAAAGAAGTCTATGAAAGGGAATACCAGCAGTTAAGTGAGTCAGATGAAGACCCAATAAGTCAATGGCTTAAACTTGCTAAAGCAAAGGGTGATACAAGAGAAACAGATCCTATACTTTTAGAACTAGTAGTGGAGTTACATAGAAAGATAGACTCTCTTGAGATGTTTTTAAAGAATAAAGTCCCTAATAGAGTTTCCTTAATCTCTGCATCTGCTATAGAGTCTATTGGTTTTGAGTATTTTAAGATTGAGTCTGCGATTTTGGAAGAGGGAACTCTCTATTATGGCCGTATTGAAATGCCGATTTACCCTAAACACGATGTTGGTGTATTTTTTGAAGCTAAAAGTCCAACTTTAGTAAAAATCATTAAAATGCACGATAGAGATGAAAAAGAGTGGAATGCATATATGACAGCAAGAGAAAGAATCCTTATCCGTGAAGAAAGAGAGAAAAGATAGTGAATTATTTACAATTTAATATAGAGTATATTGTTGTTGTTATGGCGGGAATCATCCTTTATCTACTTTATTATGTTTATGCAAAAGATGCAAGTTATACTAGAAATATTCGCTCAGTTGCTAGCGTTGTAGAAGAGATGAATAGAGAACTTTTTTATCTGAAAAAAAACCTTACAGAGACACAGGGAAGTATAAAAGAAAACTCTCAAAGAATGAATGATGAAGCTATATATGAAGAGATAGAACGTAGTGTTTACGATATGGTTCAACCTTTAAGTTTAGGTATAAAACAGTTACAAGATAATCTAAATACTATTGATATAGAAGTTTCAAAGCGTATAGCACACTTAGAGAGTGGAGTAAAACAAATAAGTATTCCAACATCTGTTCATGGTAATGATGATGAAAAAATTATTTCACTATTTAAAAAGGGTGTTTCAGTAGAAGCAATCTCTAAAAAATTACATATTTCACAACCCGAAGTAGAGTTTGTTTTAAAAATAAACAAAATTAAGTAGTCATATGAATGCAGATAAAAAACTTTTTACCCTTGTGAGTATCTTAATGGGTATCAGTGTAATTCTTTCATACACACTAGCCTCATATACGACACTTTTGTTTAATGTAAATGAGTTTCATTTTGCTATTCGTCAGACTTCTTTTGCTATTTTAGGTATTAGTATTGTTTTTATTCTCTCTCAACTTGACCCAGGTAAGTGGCTCACTCCCATTGGATTTTTACTCTTTTTTGGCTCCTTAACGCTTATGGTAGCAATGCCATTTCTCCCTGAGTCTTTAGTCTCAGCAGTTGGTGGAGCAAAGCGTTGGATTAAAATTGCAGGTTTTTCTTTAGCACCAGTAGAATTTTTTAAAGTTGGTTTTGTGTACTTTCTTGCATGGAGTTTTTCACGTAAACTTGGACATCATGATGGTATGGGTATCACAAATGAGTTTAAGCGTTTTATCCCTTATGGTATTATTTTTATGGGGGCTATGTTTATCATCGCTTTTTTACAAAAAGATTTAGGGCAGGTAGTTGTTTTAGGTTTAACTCTTCTTTTTATGCTTATTTTTGCGGGAAGTAGTTTTCGCTTTTTTCTTAGTATATTAGCTGGTATATTTACAGTCATAATTATTTTTATCTTTACTGCTGAACACAGAATCATTCGTATAAAATCATGGTGGGCTCTAGCACAAAACTCTATTTTAGAGATTTTACCTGACAGTTTAGCTGAGAGACTAAGAGTACCTGTTGAGGTTGAGCCTTATCAAATAGGGCACTCTTTAAATGCCATACATCATGGTGGTATTTTTGGTGTTGGCATAGGAAATGGAATTTTTAAACTTGGATTTCTTTCAGAGGTTCATACTGACTTTGTTTTAGCTGGTCTTGCAGAAGAATTTGGTTTTATAGGAGTTGTACTTGTTGTTTTTATCTTTTTATGGATGTTACAACGTATTTTTAAAATCGCAAATCGTGCAGAGGATAAAAGTGTATATCTCTTTAGTATTGGTATAGGACTTATCTTCTCTTTTGCTTTTTTAGTAAATGCCTATGGTATAAGTGGAATCACTCCTATTAAAGGTATTAGCATTCCTTTCCTCTCCTATGGTGGTTCGGTTATGCTTGGCTCTGCATTTGGTGTGGGAATGGTACTTATGGCTTCAAATAGAGTAAATATGAATAAGATTGATAGGATGGAGAGCAAGTGAATCTATGTATAACTGGTGGTGGTACAGGTGGACACCTAATGATAGCAGAGGCGCTTGTTGAAGCTGCTACAAAAGCAGGACATAGCGCTATTTTTATTGGCTCAACTCATGGACAAGATAGAAAATATTTTGAAAAATCATCTGCTTTTAAAGCTGTCTATTTTTTAGAGACAACAGGTGTAGTCAATCAAAAAGGTTTAGGTAAACTAAAAGCACTGAGTAAAGTTTTTAAAGCATTCTTAAAAGCTAGAAGAGTTATTAAAGATGAAAAAATAGATGCAGTTTATAGTGTTGGTGGATTTTCTGCTGCACCTGCTGCATTTGCAAGTATTTTTACAAGAGTTCCTCTTTTTATTCACGAACAAAATGCAGTATATGGTAGACTTAACCGTTTACTAAAACCTTTTGCAAAATGTTTTACATCTGCTTATGATAAAGATTCTGCTATTAAAGGTTATCCTGTAAAAAAGATTTTTTCTTCTACTCAAAGAGTGAGAGATAAATTGAATATTATTATTTTCTTAGGTGGTAGTCATGGTGCTAAAGCCATTAATGATTTAGCACTAAGTAAAGCACAGAAGCTTCAAAAAATTGGCATACATATCATTCATCAATCAGGTGAAGCTGACTACGAGAGAGTAAAAAATGCATATCAAGAATTGGGTGTTGAAGTTGAACTTTATTCTTTTACAAAGGAGTTGCCCTCTCTTATAGTCCAGGCAGACTTAGCAGTTAGTCGTGCAGGGGCAAGTACTCTGTGGGAACTTACAACAAATGGCTGTCCAGCCCTATTTATACCCTATCCATATGCGGCAGGAAACCATCAATACTTTAATGCAAAGTTTATTGTAGATGATTGTATGGGGTGGTGTGAGTTAGAAAACCAACAACTCTCTTTCGCATTAGATACGATATTAGTTAAACCAGATTTAAAAAAGAGAAGTACTAAACTACTTCAGTTTTCAAATAAAGATGTAGCTAAAGAGATGATAAACGAAGTTGAGGACATGATATAAATGTTACATGAATTAGCACAAATACTTGTAAATTTGATTTTTGATTGGGGTTATCTTGGTATCTTTATAATGATGGTAATTGAGAGTAGTTTTATACCTTTTCCTAGTGAGATAGTATTGATTCCTGCAGGATACTTAGCAAGTCAAGGTGAGATGAGTATTGCTATGATTATGCTGAGTGCTCTTGGTGGATCAATGGTCGGTGCATTTATTAATTACTATCTTGCACTTACATTAGGGCGAAATATTATCATCAAATATGGTAAATATTTTTTTATTAAAGTTGAAAGCTTAGAAAAAATAGAAAACTTTTTTGTCAAACATGGGCATATTGCAACTTTTACAGGAAGACTTATCCCAGGCATACGGCAGCTGATATCTGTTCCAGCTGGTTTAGCACGAATGAATTTAGCACAGTTCTCGCTTTTCACAGCACTTGGTGCCGGTATATGGGCATTAGTACTGACCCTTTTAGGTTTTTATATAGGTGAAAATGAAAAACTTATTAATACTTACTTACGAGAAATAACTATTACTGTCTTACTTTGTCTAGTTATCATTGTTGGGGTATACTACACAATTAAAAAAAAGAGGAATAAATAATGGATTATATGTTTAAAGCTGGATTTTTAGGGACAAAGGCACCATTCTTTATGGACTTTGTTACACTGCTTGTTGCTGTACTACCTATACTTGTGTATGGTGCGATAATGTTAGCAAGAAAAAAAATGTATAAAATACATATGATAGTACAAAATATTATTTTTGTAATTGCACTTATTGTTGTCGCTTATTTTGAAGTTGGTGTACGTGTTGGAGGTGGATTTGATGCTTTTATGGAGGGTAGTGGTGTCCCTTATACTTATGCTCTTATTGTTTTACTAGTACATATTCTTATTGCAGTAGTGATGCTACTTTATTGGGGTCTTACTGTTTTTAACGGAAATATTAACTTTAAAAAAAGAAGCTTACCCGGTCTAGCATCTCGTGGACATAAAATAATGGCATATAAGGCTTTCTTAGCTATTATATTTACCTCTTTTAGTGGTATTTGGGTCTATCTGCTATTATTTGTATATTAAAAGGAATTAAATGATCAAAATTGATGAAAAAGCACCGGAATTCTGTCTCTCAAACCAAGATGATATAGAGATTTGTTCTCGTGACTTAAAAGGCAAGTGGATAGTTTTATACTTCTACCCTAGAGATAACACACCAGGCTGTACAACTGAGGCCTGTGAGTTTACAGAAGCTGTCCCTGATTTTAACTCTTTAGATGCGATCATTTTAGGTGTAAGTGCAGACACTACTAAAAAGCACCGTAACTTTATAGAAAAACAAAACCTTGGCATAACACTTTTAAGTGATGAGTCAACTGATATGATGCAAGAGTATGGTGTTTGGCAGATGAAGAAAAACTATGGTAAAGAGTATATGGGTATTGTTCGTACTACATTTATCATAAATCCTGATGGAATAGTTAAAGCTGTGTTTGAAAAGGTTCGTGTGAAAGAGCATGTAGCTAAAGTAAAAGAAGAACTTCTAAGTTTACAAGCTTAGAGATTTTAAAAAGTTTAAGTACTTATAAAGATGAGAACTTGGGCTGTAAAACCCTAGTATTTGCATCTAAGACAGAAACGGATATTTTGTGCTGTACCGACAGTAACTGCTGTGCAAGTGTTAAACCTTTAATAAGAGTAGGTGCACCAGTACTACTTTCAAAGAAACTATTACTTCCTGCATATTTATAATCTATATATGTATAACGAACTTGTAAAGGTAAGATATCATCAATAAGTGATCCTCTACAGTATACTTAACTCAGAATACCAATTTTAAAACTAATATTGGTATCTTCAGTATTACCAATACTATATCATTGTAAAGTTAGCTGGCATACCATCAACTACTTTTATACAATCAAATGTTGCTACTCCTTCATGATATGTAAGGTCTGTATCAATTAAATTATTTACATAATAATATTGTGCAGTAATTCCATATAGGCCATCATCAAAAAGTAGAAAAATTAAATCAGCTAAGTCTATATCTGGGGTATCATCGCTATTTATACTATATGGTGCAGCACTACCTATTGTAGCACTTTGGTTAAAAGAGAAAAATTTAGCATATACATTAGTGCTACCACTACCTGAATAAAACTTTACATATAAACCATCAAATTCAACATTGAGTGTATGTACTAAATGGGAAGAAGATGTATCATCTTCTCTAAGGTTAATAAAATGACCATTTGTTGATGGAGGATGACACATGCTAATGCCTATGGCATGTTTGTACCTAGGAAAGTATCATTAATTTACAGAAAATATACTGGGTATACAGGAATTAGACCATCACATGCATTTTCATTTCTGATCCAGTTAAATGTTCCTAAACCAGGATTGTTGAAACCAAAAATAAAGTCTAATATTGAGTGCAAAAGCTTAAATTAAATAAATTTTGAGTATAATTCACGGATTTTTCATTCTCTTTATGAGGAGAAAACATTAAGCAGATATGTGTCAAAAGTTAGTGCAACTCTCTTTTTAGAGAGTCAATGTCCGACATTATCGAAGTTAACTGACAAAACTCTGGCTTGAGATATTAGCCTTTAAGGATTACCTATGGTAACTATGAAAGACCTTTTAGAATGTGGTGTACACTTTGGACACCAAACACGTCGTTGGAACCCGAAAATGAAAAAATATATCTTTGGTGTTCGTAAAAATATTTATATAATTGATTTACAAAAGACTTTACGTTATTTCCGTAATACTTATACTGTCGTTATGGATGCAGCAGCAGAAGGTCAAACTATCCTTTTTGTTGGAACAAAGAAACAAGCTCGTAATTCTGTAAGACAAGCGGCTTTGGATTGTAACATGCCTTATGTTGACAACAGATGGTTAGGTGGTATGCTTACTAACTTTCCAACTATTCAAAAGTCTATCCGTAAATTAGACATCATTTCTGAAATGGAAGAAAATGGTCAAATTGATCTTCTGACAAAAAAAGAAAAATTAATGTTACTTCGTAAAAAAATTAAGTTAGAGTCATATTTCGGTGGTATCCGTAACATGAAAAAACTTCCTGACATGCTTTTTGTTGTTGATGCAGTTAAAGAGCACATCGCTGTTTTAGAAGCACGTTGTCTTAAAATTCCAGTTGTAGCTCCACTTGATACGAACTGTGACCCAGACTTGATTGACTACCCAATTCCAGGAAATGATGATGCGATTCGTTCAATTCAACTTTTCTGTCGTGAAATGACTGCAGCAATCAACGAAGGTAAAGCACTTCGTGATGCACCAGCTGAAGAAGAACAAACTGAAGAAGCTGAAGCTACTGAAGCACCAGCTACAACAGAAGAAGCTTAATCATGGCAGCAGTTACAGCAGCAATGGTAAAAGAGCTTCGTGCTTCTACTGATGCTCCTATGATGGATTGTAAAAAAGTTCTTGTTGAAGCTGATGGAGACATGGTAAAAGCAACTGAACTTTTAAAGGCTCGTGGTATCGCTAAAGCAGCTAAAAAAGCTGATAGAATTGCTGCTGAAGGTCTTGCTGGAATCGTTATCGCTGATGATTTTTCTAAGGCTACTGTGATTGAAATTAACTCTGAGACTGACTTTGTTGCTCAAAATGAAGGTTTTCAACAGTTAGTAAAAGATGCTGCATCAGATATCTATGCTAACCAACCTGCTGATGTAGCTGCATTTAATGCATCTACATTTGGTGGAACTTTTCAAGCTGAAGTAATCAAAATCGGTGAAAAGATTGAAATGAGACGTTTCGAAACTTTAACTGCTGATGCTACAACTGCTTTAAATGGTTACATTCACTCAAACAGCCGTATCGCTGTTATCGTTACTGCAAAGTGTGATAGCGAGAAAACTGCTGAAGGTATGAGACCATTTCTTAAGCAAGTTGCGATGCATGCATCTGCAATGAAGCCAATAACTCTTTCTTACAAAGATTTAGATACTGCTTATGTAACAAGTGAAACTGTTGGTCGTATCGAAGTTATCAAAAAAGAGAACGAAGAGTTAGTTCGTCTTAAAAAACCTCTTAAAAATGTGCCTATGTATGTTTCTGTGAGTCAACTTACTGAAGAAGTTTTAGCAAAAGCTGAAGCTGATATCAAAGCTACTCTTAAAGAACAAGGTAAACCAGAAAAAATTTGGGATAAAATCGTTCCTGGATCTTTAGCTCGTTTTATCTCTGATAACTCAACTCTTGACAAAGAGCTATGTTTATTAGATCAAAACTTTGTAATGGATGACAAACTTACAGTTGCTCAAGCAACTGAAAAAGCTGCTAAAGCCCTTGGTGGTACAGCAGAAATTACTACATTTATTCGCCTTGAAGTTGGTGAAGGAATAGAAAAGAAAGAAGAAGATTTTGCTGCGGAAGTTGCTGCACAAATGGCTTAACTCTTAGGAATTAACTTTTACTTTTAAATTCAAATAGGTTAGGATTTAGGTTCTAGCCTATTGTTACTATAAATCATCAAAAATGATATAATGATTTATGTCAAAAAATAACAAGCATAAAATTATTGTTATTGGCGGTGGTTATGCAGGGCTAAAAGCTATCCAGCAACTTACACAAAACCCCCAAAATGAAATAATTTTATTAGATAAAAATCCTTATCACTACATGCAAACAGAAGTTTACGACTTAATCGCAAACGAAGAAGACTTTGCACAAATCTCTCTTGACCTTTTTACATACTGTATTGGTTTTAAAAATAATAATGTTACTTTTTATAAACAAGAAGTAAAAAAAATAGACTTCACAAACAAGAAAGTCATTACAACAGTTGATAGACTTAACTATGATTATCTTATTATAGGGGTTGGTGCACGTACTAAGTTTGTTTCTAATGTAAAAGGACTACATGAATATGCTTATGGGATTAAGGCATTACACCGTGCAATGTACTTTAAACAGAAGTTTGAGATGTCTCTTTTTCAAAAAGTAGAAGAGAGTGGAACAACATGTAGACCTCTTAGTATTGTGATAGCAGGAGCAGGACTTAGTGGTGTTGAAATAGCAGCACAAATGGCATCTTTTGCAAGAGATTTTTATAAACATAACAATTTTTTATGCCGTAAATTAAATATTGTCCTTGTAAATGCAGCAGAAAGAATACTAAGAGGAATGGATACAAAATTGGTTGGGAAGTCGATAAAAAGACTCTTAGACTTAGGTGTCGTAATAAAAAACAAACAAAAAGTGGTTGCTGTAACTGAGGATAGTGTAACACTGAGTAATGGAGAAAAAGTTTTTATGGACTTTATGATTTTTACTGGTGGAATTGAACCTAATGGGCTTATATTTGATCTAGAACTGAAAAAAAATGAGAGGGGATTTTTAGAAACAAAACTAAGTTTACAAACATCTGAATATGAAACAGTTTTTGCCATCGGTGATTGTACTACGCTCTATGATAAAAACAATGATATTTTAGCTCCAACAGCAGATATAGCAGAGCAGATGGGTGTACTTTGTGCAAAAAATATTGGCTTGCATCAAGAAGGTAAAGATTTAGATAGACATAATATAAAGTCTAGAGGAATCCTTATCGCATTAGGTAGAAGATATGCTACAGGCAAAATATTTGGAATATATATAAATGGTTACCTCGCATATCTAATAAAAAAAATGATAGAAAGAGCCTATTCTAAACAGTTAGATAGACACTCTCGTATTGGATGTAAAAAAATTTTTGACAAGTAAAAAACTTATCTTTAGTAACTTTAGAATATAATAATTTTATGAATTTACTAACAGCACAAAATTTAGCACATACTTTTGAATATGAACTCTTTAAAGATGTAGACATAGAATTAAACTCTGGAGAAAGTATTGCAATTATTGGTATGAGTGGGAGTGGAAAATCTACACTGCTGCATTTACTCTCAACACTTTTAACACCATGTGAAGGTAAAATTTTACTTTTTAGTGAAGATGTGAGTTATATGAGTAAAAAAAGGCTCTCTAGCATTAAACGTCATGATTTAGGTCTTATTTTTCAATCGCACTACCTCTTTAAGGGTTTTAGTGCTTATGAAAACTTGGAAGTTTCAGAACTCCTCTCAGGACAAAAGATAGAAGATAGCCTATTAGAAGCCTTACATATTAAAGAACCTATGCATCAGAAAGTTACAGAACTCTCAGGTGGACAGCAGCAACGTGTCTCTATAGCAAGAGTTTTAACAAAAAAACCTCGTATCATATTTGCAGATGAACCAACTGGAAACTTAGATAAAAAAACAGCCGATGAAGTTATGAATCTTTTTTTTGACTACTGCAAAAAGAATAATGCAGGTATGATACTTGTTACTCATGACAATGATTTAGCACAAAAATGCGATAAAGTTTTTCACCTTGAAGATAAAAAGCTCCAACGCATTAAGTAGTTGATAATATGGAATTTATGAAAATATTTCACGATGCAAATGTTATTGGGTTCTTACTTCTCTTTTTTCGTTTTGCAGCACTCTTTATAGCCGTACCAATATTTTCTCATAAAAATATACCGATGCAGATAAAAGCAGCAATGGCATTTTTCTTTACAATTGTATTTTACTCTTCTATGCCACCACTTGAGATAGAAATAACACTGCCGACTATTGTACTAGCTGTTTTGAGTGAGTTTATGCTTGGTTTAGTTGTTGGTATTGTACTTTTACTAGCATATCATGTTATAACATTTGCGGGAGGCATTATCTCATTTATGATGGGGTTTTCAATGGCTAGTGCAATTGATCCTCAGTCAGGTGTCTCAATGCCAATCATATCTCAGTTTTTATCTCTAATGGGATTGATGGTACTCCTTTCATTAGACCTACATCATTGGGTACTACTATTTGTAGACAGATCATTAAAAGTTGTGCCCTTGGGTGGATTTATGTTGAGTGAAGATCTTTTTCATTATATTATTCATGCTGCTTCAAATATGTTTCTTGTTGGTTTTATGATAGCATTTCCTATCGTTGCACTCTCTTGGCTAGCTGATGTTATATTTGGAATGCTTATGAAAACAATGCCACAGTTTAACCTTTTAGTTATAGGTTTTCCAATCAAGATTATGGTATCGTTTGTAGTGTTAATAGCAACATTTGCTTCGACTATGCTAATAGTTAAAACTCAAATGGTAGAGGCATTTAATGCCTTGGTAATGTTCTTTTAGTTTTATTTAGATACAATAATATTAATATATCAATATAGTACCCTCAAGGAATATTCGTGAATATTTTACTCATAAATGACAATCCAGTCGTCAATAAACTTGTTAGACTCAGTGCTCAAAAAACTTCTAACAATCTTGAAGTTGTTGACTCCTTAAAAAATTTAGAGTCAAGTATATATGACTTGGTTATCATTGATGATACCCTTTATAGTAATAAGTTACAGATAGAGCTAAAGGCTAAAGTTAAATATTCTTTATCACTTTATATTTGTGCGAGAGATGCTGAAGAAGTAAGTGGTTTTACTAAGGTACTGAAAAAGCCATTTCTTCCAACAGATTTAGTAGAACTTTTTTTAGTTTTAAGTAAAGTGACGGATGAAATAGACTTAAGTGCTTTAGAAGAACACAAAGATGAAAATGAAGGTAAAGTTAGCCTAAAAGTCCAAGATTTAAAAAGTTTAGATGAAGAGATTGAAGAACTAGAAAGTTTAGATGAAGAGATTGAAGAACTAGAAAGTTTAGATGAAGAGATTGAAGAACTAGA
>QNZS01000014.1 GCA_003978465.1 Sulfurimonas sp.
TTCAATGATCTCAAACTGTCTCTTAACTCTTCAACATGAAGGGCTCGTAACCTCGTTTTAAACAAGGTGTCTCTGTTTGTGGATGGGAATTATAGGGTCATACTACTTAGAGTTTGCTTAAGTTGTGGAAGGAATTGGAAAGACTTTTTAGTTTATTCTTATTGCACCTAAATAGCGGCTAGGATTTACAAATCCAGCCACCACCGATAAGTTTATTATCATCATAAAATACAGCAGCTTGACCAACTGCCACACCAAAAACACCATCATGTAAAGTCACTGATGCTTTGCCATCTTTAATTACTACATGACAATTAACTGCTGTTGTTCTATATCTAAGTTTGACTGTTGTATTAAACTCTGTTTCATCATTAAACATATTAAGATTGTCTAGTTCTACAGAGTAACAAGCTAAGTCCTCTTTTTTACCAACAACAATCTGGTTTTTTACGGGGTCAATACTAAGAACAAAGTGAGGATCATGTGCACCACGAACAGTAAAACCTTTACGTTTTCCAATCGTATAGTGCATATAACCTTTATGCTCGCCCACTACATTGCCCTCTTTATCAAGAACATCCCCTGGGTTATCTACTTCCACATGTTTTTTTAACACATCAGTATATGTTGTCTCTACAAAACATATTTCACTTGACTCAGGCTGAGATGAAAAAGATTCTAAACCTTCTATAGAAGCTGCTTTTGCTTTAATATCTTTCTTATGAAGTTCACCTAATGGAAACTTCAATCTAGGTAGCATTTCTTTTTTTACATAAAATAGAAAGTAACTTTGATCTTTTGTATCATCATCTGCTTGATAAAAATACTCACCATCTGTTTTGATATAATGACCAGTAGCTAAATACTTAGCACCAATCTCATCAGCAAAGTCTATCATTGCACCAAACTTCATTGTACGATTACAAAGTGCACATGGATTTGGTGTTTTACCCTCAGCATAAGTGTCAATAAAAGGTTGATATACATTTTTCTTGAATTTTTCTTGTAAATCTAATACATGTAGTTTTACACCAATCTTATCAGCAGCTTTTTGTGCACGAGCTTGGTGAATCTCATGATAACCTGGTTTTGAGTGAAGTTTCATATATAAACCCTCTACCTCGTAACCCTCATCTTTTAACATTAATGTCGTTATGGTGGAATCTACACCACCACTCATTCCAACTAGTACTTTTTCTTTCATTATTTCCTCAAACTTGATAAAGACTTATAATAACTTGTATCCTTAAGTCCTATATTTTCTAAAACTTCTACTTGATTCAATAGCGAAACTTCTATCTCATCTACTACATCTACCAAATCATCTGTTAAACATATGATCTCTAAATCTTCTTGATCAATCATACCCTCATCCAAAAGCTTCTCTTTTATAAATTGTAATAAAGGTTGATAAAATTCACTACCAATCAAAAAAATTTTCACACCAGTCACTTTTCTTGTTTGCACTAAAGTTAATGCTTCAAAAAGTTCATCTAACGTTCCAAAGCCACCAGGGAAAATAACATAAGCCATTGAGTACTTTACAAGCATCACTTTACGTGAAAAAAAGTAATCAAATGTAAGCTCTTTACTTGTGTATTTATTTAATTTTTGCTCAAAAGGAAGATCAATGTTTAATCCTATAGATTCTACATCATGCTTATGTGCACCTTTATTAGCGGCTTCCATTATACCAGGACCACCACCAGTCATGATATTATATCCCCTTCCAGCTAAAAGCGAAGCTAGTTTTTTTGCCTGATTATAATATTTAGAATCTTTTGTAGTTCTAGCACTTCCAAAGATAGTAACAGTAGGGCCTAAGTCACAAAGCTCATCAAAACCTTTAACAAAGTCAGCAATAATTTTAGAAACACTCCATACATCTGCTGACTTTATATCCTTGATATACTTTTTTGTTAATTCATTTTGTTTATTCATAATTTTATGAATTTAACTGTGATAGTCGTTCTTTTTTAGTTCCAATTGTTGTAATTTGCACACCGAAATTTCCATCAACAATTACAACTTCACCCTCAGCTATTACATGGTTATCAACTAAAATCTCTAGTGGATCATTTGCAAGTTGATTTAATTCAATTACTGAACCTATATCCATATTTAAAACATCTTTTAATAACATGCTTTTTTTACCAATTCGTACTCTTACAGGAAGTTTTACATCCATAATTAGAGCTATATTATTTAACTCCCCCTTATTGAGCGAAATATTTTCAGATGACATACCACCACTAGAGTCAAGATATTCACTTCCAATATCAGCTATTTTAGGTTCACTTATATACTTTCCATCAAAGGCATCATTCAGTTTCTCATCAATAATGAACATAAATAGGGAGTCTAATGACTCAAAAGTAAATTTGTAAACATACATTTTAGCATAGTCTTCTAAACTTACTTCCCCTGTATCTGTAATATTTTCAACACTTGAAACACTAAAAAAGAGAACCGGTAACTCTTTTTGTCCAGAGAGTGAAGTTGCAATTGCACCAAAAATATTTGATACAACTTCTTTTAGTGCATCCATATCATCTTGGTTCACACTGTCTCTCTCACTTAGCTCTTCGCCCATCATCATATCAGAAAGGTGAGCTACTAACTTTAGTGGTACAGCAATCATCAAATTTGCATCCAGATCACCACTAACACTCAACTTAACAAGAGCAATAGAAGGAGCAATATTTGAGATGATACTTAATTCTTGTTCTTCTTTTAACTCTATAGATGGAGCTACTCCAATAAGTGCTTTAATAGTTGCACTAGTTTCATCTTCAAATAGTTTTATAAACTCATGCATTATTAAACTCCTCTAAATTATCTTCTTGTATATCATCTATAACTTCTTTTGTGCCTAGAATTTCATTTTGACGTTCTTTTTCAAAGTTTTCTAAGGCACGTTTTACAGCATCTTTTTCTGTATCTATTACTTCAGTAATCGAAATAGATTTTCTAAAACGGCGTAGTCCTATTTCCCCAAAAAATCTCTTTTTTCCATCTATGCTCACAGTAACAATATCATCTGCTACACTTGAGAGTCTTAGTACATCACCCACCTGCAACTCTAATATATCAGCTAATGTTAAATCTGCATTCCCTAAGTTCGCTTCAATATCTACCTTAGCACCACCAAGGAGTACCCGAAGCTCTGTGTTTCGACTTTTTTTAGAACTTCCCTCATTTAACATCAAGTCATGAGATCCAAGTTTTGGTAGTACTCGCTCTAGCGCAATAACTGGATAACATACATTCATTATACCAGAGCTCTCTCCAATAATAATCTCCATAACAACCATAACAACAATTTCATTTTGTGCAACAATTTGAACAACATTAGGACTTGACTCTTGAGACTCAATTGTTGGAGAAATGTCCATAACTGGTTTCCAAGCCTCTTTAAGTGTACTCATCATAACGTGTAAGATTGTTTCAAAAAGTGAACATTCTATATCTGAAAACTCACGAGAGCTATCAAAAGATTCACCATTCCCACCAAGTAAACGGTCAAGCATTGGAAAAGAGATAGAGGGATTAATTTCAAGAATTCCACTTCCTTCAAGCGGTTCAAGAGAAAAAATATTAAATGAAGTTGGCTTAGATATAGACATCAAGAATTCACCATATGACATTTGATCTACTGAATGAAGCTTTATCTCAACTATGGAACGCATAATAGCTGAAATTTGTGAGGCTAAATTTCTTGCCATTTTATCGTGTACACTACGAAAAGCACGAAGTTGTTCTTTTGAGACTTTATTTGGTCTCTTAAAGTCATATGGTGTAACTTGTCGCTGGGAGAGAAATTCTTCTTCCCCAGTTTCCAGGACATCATCATCTTCATCAACTACGACATCCAGTAGTGCATCAATCTCTTCTTGTGAAAGTATATCTGCCATTTTATACTCCTATACTTTCTTTAATTTTTTGTATAACCGACTTATGAATCTGAGAAATACGAGACTCAGTTATATCTAAAATATTACTAATCTCTTTGAGTGTCAACTCTTCAAAATAATAGAGTTGAATAGTCATCTGTTCTCTCTCTTTATATGTACTTAAAATAGTTTTTATAACATCTATAAGTTGCTCTCTTTCTACTTTAGCTAAAGCTGCACCTTCATCACCAACATGAAGTTGGTCATGTAGAGGCATAACGGTATAAATACTTGAAGCGATACGTGCATCATGTACCTTTTCAACACTTTCTTCTAACAACTCAGCCAGCTCTGTATCTGTTGGTTCTTCATCATGAGTCAAAAGATGTTCTTCTATTATAGCATCAATGGATTTCACAAGTTTACGACTAGCACGGCTTAAGATATCTAAACTTCTCAAATAATCAAGCATCGAGCCATAGACTCTTTTTTTAGCATAGCCCCAAAAAGAATCATTCAATACTTCATCATAACGACGTGCAAGTTTGATTAGTACTTCTGTACCTATAGCTGAAAGATCTGATAAGTCAACACTACTTGGAAGCCTTTCTTTAAGACGGTAAGCCATGGCTTTAACTGCAGGAAGGTACTGAATTGCTAGTTCATCTTCTTTATGTTTTAAATCATTTGTATAGGTATTAGAGGTCATGCGACTTTTTCACCATAATCATCTGAGTTCATCTTAATAGCAGCATCAGTAATTTTAATTGCAGAATCTATTAAACGTTCACGCTTATTTATTTCTTTAACTAAGATATCTAAATCAGACTCATGTCTATCTCTAGGGAAAGAATATACCCTTCCTGTTAAGGTTTTATAATATAGGGCAATTATTATATGTGAGAATAGATAAAAGAAGATTGTTATTAATGATGTATATATAAATAAACCACTAGCATCAAAGGATTTTAATATACCAAATATTATTCCTACAAAGAATCCCTGAACTGTAAAAAAATAGACATAATTTTCACCTAACATTTACTACCCCAAATTCTATTAAAAATGTTGTATAAGTCTCTTAAATAGACCAGAGAGACCACTTTCATTGGAACTAACCAGCATATTTCGTTCCAGCTTCTTTAGTATTTTTATAACTATTACTTCTATATCTCTTGCTGGCTGAGAAGCCGGATACTGTGAACAAAAAAGTGCTCTTTGTTTTACGCAAGAAGAAACCTTTATATCTGTATTAATTTTACCTATCAGCTGAAGATTAAGATTTGACTTTATATTAGCATTTGCAACTTTTTTAATTTTCTCAAATATCCCGATAGCCTCTTTTTCATTTTTTACTTGGTTCATAATCATACTCACATCATTACGAAGTGTTGCAATAGTTTTTATAGTAGCATATGCATCTGTAATTGCAGCTGGATCTGGTACAGTTACTACTATAACATCATCTGCTATATTCAAAAACATCTGTATATGCTCCCCTATTCCTGCACCTGTATCAATAATCATAACATCAAGTTTATCTAAAATTTTTGCTTCTTCCATAAAACGTTCAAACAAAGCTAAATCCGAGTATTTTAATATCTCATCACCACTCTCTCCTGGAATAAGAATTAAATTTCTCGTGATAGGAATTAAAATATCACTGACAGTCGCTTCACCTTTGAGCACATGTAAAATATTCTTCTTAATTTTAACATTAAACATCACATCAAGATTTGCAAGACCAATATCTGCATCAAAAATACCAACATTGAGTCCCTTTTGCGAAAGTGCATATGCCAGGTTTGAGCTAATCGTACTCTTCCCAACACCACCCTTACCACTTGTGATAGCAATAAAACGTGTCTTTTTAGATGTAGCTTTTAGCCCATTCGAACTTGATGCTACTAACTCTTCAAGCTTTTGAGCTTGATGACCTATCATACTTTGCTCCTATTAAAACCATTAAGTAAACAGTCAACTAAAAAATCACTACTAGCACAGACCAAATCTTCGGGTACTTCTTGTCCAACTGAAAAGTAAGATATAGGTTTTTTTGTCTCATAACCGAGTGAAAATATATTTCCAAAACCCATAGTCTCATCTAATTTTGTAAACATCAAACTATCAATTCCTAAGGTAGAAAAATTATCATATGTAACTTGCAAGTCTTCATACTTAATTGAACTTGGCATTACAAGTACTACTTCTACTTCATACTCTGTACTATTAGCATCCAAACACTCATGAATTTTCTCTATTTTCCCCTTGTCATAAGGCGAAGAACCCATAGTGTCTATTAAAATATAATCACAATAACGCAAAGAGTCTAAAGCACTTGTAAATTCTGGAGGATCGACCACAGTCTCAATACCTAGTTTCATCATTCTTGCATACTGCATTAACTGTTCAACTGCACCAATTCTATATGTATCAAGAACAACTAAACCTACCTTATACTTTTTTTGCATTAAAAAAGAGTAACGAGCTGCAAGTTTTGCAATACTTGTAGTTTTACCAACACCTGTTGGTCCAACAAGCATAATAACTTTTTTCGTGCCCATACTTAAAACTGGTTCTCTTCGTATTGGAACCATTTTACGTAGTATTGTTTGAAAGTAGCGTTTGACCGTTACTGAGTTCTCACGCATTTTAAATGGCATATGCTCTAAAGTGATTTTCATCAACTCATCAAGATGTTTTTTATTCATACCACTCTGAGAAGCTAGACGATAAATCTCAGCAAATTCTGCTGGTATTTGACTTGCAATATCTGGTCCTTTTTCATCCCAAAACATATTTTGAATAATTTTAACTTTATCTGTAAGTTTATTTATTTCTGATTTTATCTCTTTCAGCTCTTTTGGTTCAGGTATGGGCACTACTTGTTTATATATTTCTCTTGAAGGTGTCATATACTCGGCAATTGGATCATCTGCTACTCTAGAGACTTTTGCTATCTGCTCCGCTGCATTAGAGAGATTAAAAAGGACATCTTGACTCTCTTCTTTTAGTGGTCGTTGCTGAGAAAGTGGTTTTGTAGCTTTTTTATATGTTGAGGGAAGTATATCTTCTTCTATCCCTATCACAATTTCATACAATGCTTCTTTTCCAAAAGCTTTTTTACGCACTTCTTTGGTCTCAATAAGCATACCCTCATCACCAATTTCAAGTTTCGCTTTTTTAAGTGCTTGAGATGGAGTAGAACCTGTAAATGTTAATATTTTCATAAATACAGACCTGAAAGAGGAATAAGTACACTTTCACGCTCCATCCATGCAGGGTGAGGAAGTGTTAGCTTATCTGTATTCATTACTAAATTATCGAAAAATATAATATCCAAATCTAATGTCCTTGGTGCGTTAGAAAAACTTCTTTTTCTACCAAATTTCTTCTCTAGTCTCATTAAATAATCTAGGAAAACTTTAGCATTCATTGATGTCTTTATCACGATAATTGTATTTAAGAAATCTCCTTGTTCCGTAAAACCAAAAGGAGGATTCTTCAAAATTAACGATGTTTGTGTAAGTACAACTCTTTTATCTTTTTGTATCTCAAAAAAAAGATGCTCAAAACGGCGTTGAACATCTCCAATATTTCCACCAACACCTACAACAACTTGATGTCTGTGCTGGCAAGTTTGTTTACTAAACCATGGAAAATGCTTTGAGGAGTAAACACTTAGTCTTTCACTTAAAGAGTGTTTTAAAGGCATAAATTATGCTTATTTAGCCTGAGCTTCTTGAGCTACTTTCATCTCATTCATAATTTGTAGCATACCCATCATTGCTAGGTGGTAACCAAAAGGACCAAAACCTACAACTGATGAAGTACATACTGGTGCGATCATATTCTCTTTTCTAAAATCTTCACGTCTGTGAATGTTTGAGATATGTACTTCAATAGTTGGAATACTTACAGCACTTATTGCATCACGAATAGCGATAGATGTGTGAGTATAAGCAGCTGCATTAATAATAATTCCATCAGCTTCACCATAACACTCTTGAACCTTGTCAACAAGTTCACCCTCTAAATTACTTTGAAAAAATTCTATTTCAGCAGCATTTTGATTTGCTACATCTTTCATCTGGGCATGTATTTGCTCTAGTTTCATTGGACCATAAATATTTTGTTCTCTTACACCTAGCATATTTAAGTTAGGACCTTGAATAACTACTATTTTCATTAATTAACCTTTGTATAGTCTTGTTTAGAGCCATTTTATCGAAATTAATATTAAAAGTGTATAATCAAGCTAATAGATTACAAATAAAGATGAGAAAAATGCAAATAATCACACCACATTTTATATATTTTAAAGACAGAATTAGTACAAATTTATCTATCGCTTATCATAAGACTATAAAGAAAATAGCCCCTATAGAAGAACTCCGAGCAGAGTTTCCTGATGCTAAAGTCACAACACTAAGAGAAAATTCTCTTTTAATGCCTGGACTTATAAATGCTCATGTCCATATAGAGTTTTCTGCAAATAAAACACATCTAAGTTATGGTGATTTTATGTCTTGGTTGTACAGTGTAATTGAGAATCGTGAAGAGTTAATTGGTGGCTGTAATAAAGATTGTATGCATAAAGCTATTGACTCCATGCTTAACAATGGTATCACTACATTTGGTGCAATTAGTTCATATGGGATGGACTTGGAAGCTTGCGAAAATGCCAAACAAAATGTTATTTATTTTAATGAACTTATTGGTTCCCAAGCAACAATGGCAGATACACTTTTTACAGACTTCTTATCGCGTTTAGATGCTTCTAAACGAATTAAACGCAGTGGATTTCAAGCTGGAATTGCTATTCACTCTCCCTATGCAGTGCATCCTATTTTAATTAACAAAGCACTTGCTATTGTAAAGAGTGAAAAGTTACCTCTCACAGCACACTTTATGGAGAGTCAAGCCGAAAGAGACTGGCTTGATACAAGTGATGGGGAATTTAAAAAGTTTTTTGTCGACTTACTCAAACAAGAAAAACATGTGAGTAATGCAAATGAGTTTTTAGAGCATTTCGAGGGAACACCTACCTTACTTACTCACGGGGTACAAGCTTCAGAGGAAGAACTCGATATTATAAAAACAAGTAGACATACCATTATACATTGCCCTATTTCAAATCGATTACTTGGAAATCCAACTCTTGATATAAAAGCCTTAAATGATAAAAACATACGGTGGATAGTTGCCACTGATGGTCTGAGTTCAAACTATAAACTTGACCTTTTTGAAGAGATGAAAATATCTCTATTTATGCACTCAGCAGCACCTCTTTTGGAGTTTGCCAAAGCCCTAATAGATGGTGTAACTATAAATGCTGCTGAGGCACTTGGAATAAATGCAGGTGAAATTGCAGAGGGTAAAAATGCAGATATGCTTGTACTAGACTTAGAGAGTGAACCCAGTGAAGAGTTAGCCATTCATTTAATACTTCATCGTTATAATATCTCTAAGGTTTACATAAACGGTCAACTAGAAAAAGGAGAACTATAAATGAGCTTTATTAAAAAACTATTTTTACCAATTACACTTCCTATAAAATTTATTCAAGAGCATTTCAAAGCAATGCTCTTTTTATTACTACTTTTTTTACTCTTTGCACCAGAAAATGAGCAGAGTTTACATACAAATAATCTCCACGAGATAAGTCTAGTCGGTCTTATAATGGACTCGACAGATATTGTCGCTAAAATCGATGCAGCTACAAATAATGACTCTATAAAAGGTGTTCTTTTAAGTGTAAATTCCCCAGGTGGAGCAGTTGCACCTTCCATAGAGATAGCTTATGCGGTCAAACGCTTAAAAGCTAAAAAACCTGTTGTAGTTTATTCCCAAGGAACTATTGCTAGTGGAAGTTACTATGCAAGTATCTGGGCAGATGAGATCATCGTAAACCCAGGAAGTATGGTTGGAAGTATCGGTGTCATTATGAAAGGTACTGATTTAAGTGAGGTTATGCAAAAAATTGGTATAAAAACACAGGGTGTCTATGCTGGAAAATATAAAGAGTTAGGAACAACAGATAGACCTTGGTCTGATTATGAAGTCAACGAGTTAAATAAAGTCATTCAAGGAACATATGATATGTTTACAGCAGATGTTGCAGATGCGAGGGGTCTAGACCTTAAAAAACGCGACTTTTATGCAAACGCTCATATTTTTACAGCTAAACAAGCTATGGAAGTTGGTTTAGTTGATTCTCTTGGTGTCGGTTTTGATGCAAAAAAAAGAGTAGTAGAACTTAGTGGGGTTGAAGATCCTATATGGAATAAAGAAGACAAGTTTGATAAGTTACTAAAAAAGCTTTCCGCATCTACTGCTGTCACACTCCATACTTACTTTCCAAGTATGGTTTTAAGATAAAACTGTATGACCAAAAGGTGAGTGAGACTTAAGACTCAGTCACCTCTAGGTATGAGAATTCATGCTCACCATAAGAAATGCACCTAAAACTTGAGAAAGAAAATATTTTACTTTTATCCTTTCTGTTATGTCAAAAAAATCTGAATAAATCATCTGATATTTTCCTTATGTATTACTTTTGCACTAATACGAACGGTGTCACTTTGTACTTCAAACACATCACCAAGACTTAAAACTGATATATCTATAACTTTAGCATTTCGTGAGAGTTGTGCAAAACCTGTTTTTGTTTTAAACTTTGGATTGTTAGACTCTAAAACTTTTTGTAAATTAAGCACTTGTGTTTGGGCAATATGTACTTGAGTATTTATTGCCTGGGGTAATTGCTGCTTTAGTCTGACTAACTCTCTTTCATACCCTTGCACATTAAAATTCATAGATTGAGAAAAACTCTCTATGAGTTGTTGTACCTCTTCTTCTCTTTGAGCTAATTTTTTATCCACGGAGTGCTGAGAAAATGAATTTTTAACATGTTCAAGTTCTTGAGATTTAGTATGGATTTTTTGCCGCAGTGTTTGTTCTAGCTGTGAGATAATAGAATCTATATACTGATATAGCTCATTAGTATCAGGTAGACAAATCTCCATAGCAGCACTTGGAGTTGCAGCTCTTACATCTGAGACGAAGTCACTTATCACCCAGTCTATCTCATGCCCAACAGCAGATATAACTGGTGTTCTACTATTAAAAATAGCATCTGCCACTATTTCTTCATTAAACGCCCATAAGTCTTCTATACTTCCACCACCACGCCCAACTACTAAGATATCATATTCTTTACTATCAGCTACTCTCACTGAGTTTGAGATAGCATTAGCTGCACTATCACCTTGAACCAAAACATCGTATATATCAATCTCTATATTTTTATAACGACTATTTGCCACTCTTAACATATCTTGCAGAGCTGCACCTGTCGCTGAAGTAATTAGAGCTATACGAGATGGAAATTTTGGAAGTAGCTTTTTTATATCAGTGTTAAAATAACCTTTCTCTGATAACTTTTGTTTGAGTTGTTCATAAGCAAGAGCTAATGCACCCTGTCCTGCAGGCTCAATACTAAAACAGTTAAGCTGATACGAGCCACGAGGTTTGTAAAGTGTAAGTGCTGCATTTATAACAACTTTCATGCCCTCTTCAAGACGGAACTTCAACTTTGAAGCATTTCCACGAAACATTACACAACTAATCACAGATGAACTATCCTTGAGTGTAAAATAAATATGTCCTGAGTTATGAAAAGTGATACGAGAGAGTTCACCTTCTATAAGTACTTGAGTAAAGCTTGTCTCCAAGAGACTTTTTATCTGTTCGTTAAGAGCAGATACTGAAAGTGTCAACATAAAATACTTATTTTTTACGTGCTATAAGCAGTGTAGATATATCCATAGAGAAACTTTTTGTATAAAGTATTTCAAATCCTGCATTTTCTAATTCTTTTTGCATATTAACAACTGTAGAAAAATCTTCTATTGAGTTTGGCAAGTATTCATAGGCTTCGAGGTTTTTAGAGATAAATCCACCTACTTTTGGCAAAATTTTATTTGTATAAAAGTTTATGATTTTACTCAGAAATGAAGGGTTTTCATTTTTCATAAACTCTAATATTACAACTAATCCATCTTTTTTCAGTACACGGTGAAACTCAATTAGTGCGTCTTCTCTCTCTACTACATTACGTATACCATAAGTAATACTAAGAATATCAGCATCCTCGTCAGGTAAAGGAAGCTCTGTCGCTTTAGCTATTTTGTAATTAAACTTAGGATATTTTTTTCTTGCAACATCAACCATACCAGTTGAAGGGTCTATACCAATAATTTCACCTAGTGCTATTCCAGACTTCTCAGCACGATCACGCCAAAACTCCATCATATCTCCAGTCCCACAAGCCACATCAACTATTTTATCAATAGAAGTAGAAGCTGAAAAATCATATGACAAGTCACATGCTTTTCTTCTCCATGACTTGTCAATACCCATACTCATAACACGATTAGCAGTATCGTAAGTTGGAGCTATATCATCAAACATCTCAACAATTTTTTCTTGTTTTGCATCGTTTTTTTTACCTTGAGAACTCATTTATATCCTTTTCATCCACAGAATTATATCTTGCTTATCTTGCCTAATATTTAAAATATCAAACTTATCTTCGCTTACATCAAATTTATTTGAACCACCAAAACTAGGAGCTAAATAACAGAGGTAATAATCCACAATATCACGAGTAAGCTTATACATTAAACTTGTCCCTTCAATCATAATATTTTTATAGTTTTTGAGTCTTGTAAAGTCATTCTCTATAAAAACTTTCCTACCCTTGACATTAAAAAGAGGAATACTTTTATCAAACTCTTTTTCTCGTGAATAAATTAAAATATCAGGAGCCTTACCATCTACAAGTCTAGCATCAAGGATTGGTCTATCTACTCTAACTGTATTACCACCAATCACAAGTAAATCGCATACACTTCTCATAGTATGCACATCAGTTCTAGACTCTATTGAACTAATATTTCCATTATCTGTCGTAGCATTTAATCTTTGTGCCCATTTAAAATAGATAAAATTTTCTTCTAAACTTCTTTTAAATGGTAGGAGTAAAGCATCACACTCTTTTTGTAATAACTCAGAATAAACCATACAAAAGTTTTCTAGTAAAATTGCATTACCATTTTGAGCTATTTTATTTGTATCATATGAGCCTACATAGACTTCTTTAATGCCAAGAGCACTAATGAGTGAAGAACATGAAGGAGTTTTCCCATAGTGAGCACATGGTTCAAGTGTTGTAAAAAGTTTTATGTTTTTGAAAATATTATTATGATTAGACAGGAGGTAATTATGAGTATCAAGAGATGAAGTAAGTGTTAAGATAGATTTATCATTTGTAAGTTTATAGTATGCTGATTTTAGTGCATTTACTTCAGCATGAGCTTCACCTGAGCGATGATGAGCCTCAACGGCTAAAATTTCCCCACTTTCTCCAACAAGGCAAGCACCTACAGCTGGATTTGGATAGGTTAAACCTTGATACTTCCAAGCCTCATTGAGAGCTAGGTTCATATAAAAGTTATTATCTATTAACATCTAAGAATATCTTACCACTCGAAATATGTTTTTGCTTTAATTATGTCGTTAAACTCAACTTCAGTAGTTTCTTCAGCACTCTCTACAAATACTTTAGAACCTTCTACTTTAAGTAAAACACCCCTAGTTTTCTCTTTACCACTATGCAAGATAGATACTTTTTCACCAATACTTTTTTTGAAGTGCCCGATGTTCATGAGTTTACGCTCAATTCCAGCAGTTCCAACTTCCAGTCTATAGTCACCTGAAACAGGTGGAGTAACATCTAAAAGAGGAGAGATTATATGAGTAATTTCAACACAAGTATCAAGACTAACTCCCTTGCGTTTTCCATCTTCTACTTCTTTTGACATAATACTAATACGATAAATAGTCTCGTCATTTTCACTTACAATTACTGCATCATATAGTTCTAAATCAACTGATTTAACTATTGATTCTATATCACTTTGTAGGCTCATGCTTCTTCCTCATCTTTATTTCTTTTAGCTATTTTACTAAAAAGGTCATCTATATTTTTAGACTTTTCTAACTGCTCATCGAACTCAAAAGTAAAGGTAGGACATCTATACCAACCCTGGTCTTTTAAACAGAATGTCTCAACAATAGGACGGGCTTTTCTTAAAAGTTTAAGATAATCACGTTTTTCTTGTTCTTTTAGTTGATGGGGATTTATATAAACTTTTGCATCACTTTTTCCACGAGAACATTTAACTTCAAGAATGTCTAATTCATGAAGTCTTTTGTCATTCATCTGTCCAAGTGCTTTAGGGACTAACTCTAAAAGAACTGATTCAGTCCTTTTGAGTTTTATTTGTGCTTCTGTCATGAGGTTTAGAGCTCTACTTTTTGCTCAACTTTCTTGAATGTTTCAAGAACATCCCCAGGTATAACATCATCATAACCACTGATAACAACACCACACTCATAACCGTTACCGATTTCATCAACATCATCTTTAAAGCGTTTAAGTGAAGTAAGCTCACCTTCGTAATGAACAACACCATCACGAATAACACGAACCATACCACCACGGATAAGACGACCATCAACAACAACACAACCAGCAACAACACCCTTAGGTATTTTAAACACTTCTTTAACTTCTGCTTGACCAGTATTTTCTTCAGTATATTTTGGAGACATCATACCAGTAAGCATACCAGTGATATCATCTATAAGTTGATAGATGATTGAGTAAGTCTTAATCTCAACACCTTTTTGTTTAGCTGCTGCTTTAACTGTACCTGTTGGACGAACATTAAATCCGAGAAGCACACAGTTTTCAGAGTTGTTAACAAGCTCAACATCATTTTCAGTAATTCCACCAACTCCACTAGAAATGATATTAACTTTAACTTCATCATTTCTCATACTTAGAATAGAAGAACGAATAGCTTCAAGTGTACCGTGAACATCAGTTTTAAGTACAACTTTAAGAGACTTAAGTTTACCCTCTTTAATCATCGCTGTCATATCTTCTAGAGAAGATTTAGTAGAGATTGAAAGTTCTTTATGTCTATCATATTCGTGACGTTTAAGAGCAAATGCTTTTGCTTCTTTCTCATCTTCCATAACTGTCATAACTTCACCAGATGCTGGAACTTCGTTAAGTCCTGCAATAACTGCTGTATGTGAAGGTAAAAGAGTTTTAATCTGTTTTTTATTTTCATCAAGCATAGCTTTAACACGACCATAAGCCGCACCACAAACAACATAATCTCCAACTTTAAGAGTACCGTTTTGAACGATAACCGTAGCAACTGGACCACGACCTTTTTCTAAAGAAGATTCTATAACAGCAGCTTTCGCAAGTGCATTTTTATTTGCTTTAAGTTCTAAGATTTCAGCAGTAGTAAGGATGTTTTCAAGTAAATCCTCAATACCCATTCCTGATTTAGCAGATACTGGAATAAATTCTACATCTCCACCCCAGTCAACAGGGTTAATTCCATGTTCAGCCATCTGACCTTTAACCATGTCTGGTTGTGCAGTCTCTTTATCCATTTTGTTCAGAGCAACGATAATCGGAGCACCTGACTCTTTAGCTAATTTAATAACTTCAAGAGTTTGTGGTTTAACACCATCATCAGCAGCAACAACGATAACAATAATATCTGTTATATCTGTACCTTTTTGACGCATGTGACTAAATGCAGCATGTCCCGGTGTATCGATAAAAGTAATCGCTTTACCTTTTTGCTCAACTGTATAAGCACCGATATGTTGTGTAATACCACCAGCTTCATTCTCTGTAACTTTTGCTTCACGAATAGCATCAAGAAGTGATGTCTTACCATGGTCAACATGTCCCATAATAGTAATAATTGGAGCTCTCTCAGTAGCATCTGGATCCGCTTCAATATCGTCAACTTCTTGAGTAAATTCATCTTTAGGATCGATTATAGTTACTTCAACTTCAAACTCTTCAGAAAGAATCTCTATCTCATCATTTCCAAGGAAATCATTCTTAGTCATCATCATACCAAGATCAAAAAGAACTTTAATGATGTCAGACATAGGACGTTTAAGAGCTTCTGCAAACTCGTAAACACGAATATCTTCAGGAATTTCTACGTGAGTTACAATCTCTTCTTCTTGAGTTGTTTTTGCATATTTCTTACGTTTATCTTTACGAACTTTTCTACCACGAGGAGCAGCTTTTTTATTAGCATTTCTTCCGGCAGGTTTAGGAGCACGAGGTTTTCTTGGCATTTCTGGAGGAAGGGGAGCTCTCTCTGTAGAATTTAAATCAAGAAGCGTGACTTGATCATCCATATCCATTGATACATCACTCATCGCACCACCAAAGATCTCCATTCTTCGACCTTGGTCTTGCTTTCTTGCTGTTGAGCTACCTGATCTTGATTTTTTCTTTTGTGCTAGTTCTTCTAAAACTTCAGCACTCATTTTTCCATATGAAGATACAGAAGCGTTCTTTTGAGGAAGATTGTAGTTCTCTTCTACTTTTGGCTTTCTTTTTTTAACAATTTTTAAACCAGATTTTTTAATTGCTGGTCTTGATCCTGGAGCAACTACTCTTAACGTTGACACTGGCTTTTTAACTTCAGGCACTTTTTTAACTTCTTCTATAGGAGTTTTAGTCTCTTTATCAGCGGACTCTTCTTTTGTAACTTCTGAGTCTTTATTCGTTGCTTCTAAAACTTTTTCAACTTGTGTTACTACTTCTTTTTCTATCGGCTCAACTGCAGGAGTTTCATCTTTAGCTTTTTTTACAATTGTAGGTTTTAGGGCAGGAACGTTTTTTTCATCTTCACCATTCATAATATAGTTCGCAATTTTTTCTGCTTCTTCCATACTTACTTTACTCTGCGCCGCTTTCACTTCTATTCCCATGTTCTTTGCTTTTTCTAAGACATCTTTTGAAGCTATACCTAATTCGTCTGCAATTTCTTTAACGCTAACTTTATCTGTCATCAGTGATGATCTCCTTTAGTTTATTCATAAGTTGTTCTCTCTTGTTACTACGACACTGTCGCATAAGAGCTTTCGATAGTTTCTTGCCGTCATCTAAGCAAGTTTTACATAAGTAAAAACTTCTACCTATTCCAGCGAATGAACTTAACTCTCCATCAACACAACATAGTCTAAATAAATCAGACTGCAGACCTCTCTCTCTACAAGAGATACACATTCGAGTTGGTTGATGAAAATTTTCCGCCATTATATCTAAATATTGCTTTATTTAATAGACCTTATCGCTCTATTATAAGCCCATTATTATCAAAATCCAAAACTTTTACATTAAAGTCTGGAAATTTTTGAGTAAATTTGTTTGCAATCATTGATGAGTCTTCATCATACACTAGTGAAAAAAATGTACTTCCACTCCCTGAAAGTGTACTCATAAGAGCACCTGACTCGTATGCTACTTTTTGTACAGCAAAAAGTTCAGGCAAAGTTTTCATCCTAGCTTTTTGATGAAATCTATCTTGAGCAGCAAGCTTAAGCATCTCCCAATCTTCATTAAAAAATGCAGCAACTGTTAAAGCCGTATGCGAGAGGTTATAAGTTGCATTCTCTTTTGAGTATGACTTTGGCAAAACTGTTCTAGATTTTGATGTATTCATTTGCTTATTGGGGATTACTACAACTGCTTTTAAATAATCCGGAAGGTGTTTTCTTTGAGAAAAAACTTTGTTTTTTTCAACTGTTGCTGCATTAAACCCACCCATAACTGCTGGAGTAATGTTATCAGGATGAGACTCATATACAAGTGCATGATTTAAAATGCGGCGTTTACTTACTCTTATACCTGCTGCTTCATGTGCAGAAGCAATAGCTGAGACGATTACAGCAGAAGAGCTACCTAGTCCACGTGACATTGGAATAGAATTGTAAAATGTAAATTTATAATTCTGTTTTTTCTTTGTTAAACGTGAGTAATGATCATTGAAGATTGATATGAAAAGGTTATTACCCTTTAATCTTGGGTTATTTTCGCCCTCACCTTTTATGCTTACACTAAAAAATTTAGAAGGGTGAAACTCAACCTTATTACGAAGGTCTACAGCTAAGCCTAGAGAATCAAATCCTGGTCCTAGGTTGGCTGAAGTTGCGGGAACACTTATTATCAAATTACGTCCTATTGTCCAACAGCTCCTATCATATATAAAGGAGCCGCCTCTGTGCTAAACTCATTATAATCAAGCACATACGGAAGAGTAAAAATAATATCCGGTGCTGTTTCTAATTTTTGAGTTTTTATTTCTGATGTAATTTTAACAAAATGTAACTTACCAATGGCTTTGATTGGTTCATTTTCATTAAAATAAAATGCATCTGTTGCAAAAAGTGGAATATTTTTTATAATACTCAAAGATTTTAAAAATATATAGGCAATTTTAATCGCCATAAAACTGCCTGGACCATTTGCATAAAACAATTTTTCTAGTCTATATTTTTCTTGTAAGTCTTTAAAGATAAGAGGTAAAACATCCGAGCTTCTTTCTTCTGACTCTATACTTTCAATTAGTTTTGAGTTTTCATACACCCCAATTTTTATAGGCGAGGTTAATGCTATTAAAAGTATATCTACTGCTTTAAGCATATGCTTTTTCTAACTCTTTTGTTTTTTCTCCAACAAGTTCTATTACTTCATAATTTTCAGTATCTGCTAATAATGCAAGCGTAAGTTTGTGATTCAAATCATGACTTCCAGCCATTGCTTCATAGTTTCCAATAAAATTCATACCTATTAGACACATATCACCAATAGCATCAAGAATTTTGTGACGTACAAACTCATCTTTATAACGAAGTCCTTCAGGATTTAAAATTTTTTTATCGTCTAAAACTATGGCATTTTCGAGTGAACCACCAAGTGCTAAACCTTTTGAACGAAGATACTGTACCTCATGTAAAAAACCAAAAGTACGTGCACGTGAAATATCTTTTTTATATGCCTCTTTTGTAAACTTTAAAACATAATCCTGTGTTTTAATCGCGGGATGTGGAAACTTTATAGTAAAGTCATACTGCAAATCATCCGAGGGAGAAAGTTTGACATACTTCTCACCTTCTTGGATTATCACATCTTTTTTTATACGCATAATCTTTTTTGGGACATCTAACTGTACTACTTCTGCTTCATCAAGCAGCATACAGTAACTAGCACTACTACCATCCATAACAGGTACCTCATCAGCATCTACAATCACACGAAGGTTATCTATACCATAGGCATATACAGCAGAGAGTAAGTGCTCTATCGTAGAGATAAGATGCCCATCTTTACCTATAACAGTAGCCATCTTTGTATCTACTACATTTTGAGGAGTAAGAGGAATAGAAACATCAACATCAGATCGATAAAAGACTATACCAGAGTTAGACTCTAATGGTTCTAAACGCAGCTTAACAGGTGAGCCCTTATGTAGTCCAATACCGACTAACTCAACACTCTTTTTAATAGTTGTTTGATACATAATATTCTATCTCCCTAGTTTCTATCTATAATCTTTTTAGCACTCTTAATGACATCGTAAACATTTAACTTAATCCACTGTTTATCCATCCACTCTTGAGGACGAACTTCTATACCTTGTACTAAAACACCAAAGTGTAAATGGTCACCCATAGCATAACCACTTTTTCCAGTATTAGCTATAACTTCTTTTTTTGTAGTCTCATCACCACTATTTACTTTAATACTTGAACAGTGCCCATACAAAGTGTATAAACCAAGTCCATGATGAATTAATAGCATATTTCCATAAAGTCCATTGTAGTCGCTAAAAACAACTTCTCCAGCATTTTGTGGTTTGATACTTGCCATTGCATTTGAGGCTAAGTCTAAACCTAAGTGATATGACTGACTTATATATTCACCTTTATATATGTACTTTCTATAATCTCCAAATGTTCCTACTACTTGTGCATTTTTAAGTGGATACATCTTATTCATTTTAAAGCTATTAATTTTTTTCTCATGAACTTTTGATGTGATTTCATGTATAAGCTTTTCATTTATAGCCCTTACATCTTCGTTAATTATCTTAAACTGCTCAATTGAGTTATCTACACCTTGTGTCTCAACAAAGTCCTCTGCTAGGTCTGAAATTTTTCCTTTTAAAAACTTATCACTTAGTTTTATACTCGATATTTTATAATTTTTTTCTTTTAGGTAAAGTGGAATATAAGCTTTAGAGACATTTCCAGCCTTATCTTTAGCTATTACTGTTCCTTTAAATTCTCTATCAACTACGGGCCAAGCTAATAGTGAGATAAAATATCCATCTTTATAAAAAGGCTGCGCAAAAAACCTTTTGTCATTATTGCCTTGTATATAGAGTGTATCTAGGTTGTCATCTTCAACTTTAAATACAACAAGAGCAGAACCACCACGGGAAATTTTATACGAGTTACTTACTATACTCAAACGTGGTCTTTTTTTATCTATCTTAAATGTAAACACTTTTTTCACTGCATTTCCACTGAATAAATTCCACTTACTCACATCATTTGCTTCAACTATAATTTTTATCTCTTTATCTTTCATTGCATATGTAATTCTGGGTGCTGCAATTTCAAGGTTTAAGAGTTGTTCCGGATTTATTAACTGTTCATATTGAAGTATTTTATCTTCCGTTTTACTTTTAAGTGTAACCTTATATGACTTTACACCACTCGCATCTTCAATCTTTATATGAAGTGCTCCTTTTAAATTCCAAAAGCCACTCTCTTTCATAGTCACGACAGGTGCATTTCTCTCAAATATAGAAGAGAAGTAGATAAATAGCAACCCTGATGTAGCTACAAGCATTATTAAAACTATTATTGCTGAAGAGTTATCTCTTTTTTTCAAATTATATTTCCTTAATTATTTTATTATTTTCATCACTTTTTAGAAGTGTCACTTTTTCTACATGTACAATTGTCAAAAACTCTTTCATTATATTATATGCATCAACTTCTTTAGTATTGGAGCTTTTTAAATCATTATCACATATACTTACAAAAGCATGTCTAGCCTCATTTTTTAAAATAAGGCTTTTTAAAAGTCTTTCTTTTAAACGCATATAAGACAAGGGTACTCTTTGAAATAAAAACTCATGGCATATTTGCTTATTTGCCTTAAGCCCAATTAATGTACTAATTAGAGCAAAAATTGTGCCATCACATTCACTACTTTTAAAGTTATCATAACGACCGATCAGCCCTGCATATAGTGCTGTTGCCATTTTTTGATTTATTTTAAAAGTATTTTGAGTCAAGAAATTATAAAGTTCAAAGGTCCCAGAATCAACTTTAATAATATAATCAGCTGTAGATGGTCTGTTTAAACGACTTTTCTCAAACCAAGGTAGAAAAGAGAGATTTACATTCAAAGGCTCAATATTTTGCAAAGAAACCTTTTTATGTAGAGTTAGTACAGCAGAGTAAAGTGCACTTGCATTAGCAAATGTAGTATTGTCTGTTACAATTAAAACATGCTGTGCATTTTTAATTTTTTCTATATCTATGTGCATATTTCTTCTTGTACTAATTATATACTATTTTAGCTAAGCTTTTCTATATGCATCTCATTAACATTGGCGATAAAGGCTGATGTAAACATTCCAATTAATCCTTCATCAGGATGTTCTTCATCATAATGGTAGCCTATAAATCCAAAAAAATCTTCAGGTGTAATTTCATACTTTATTAACATTGTTATAGCATCTTGTGTCTGATTATGAAAGAAAAGAGTAGCTATCTCTTCGCCTTGCAATGAGCCATGTTTGTCTTGACTCGATTTAAAAGAGTTTTGTTTAAATAGTTCATCTTCTAAGGTATTAATTTCTAAACCATCTTCTTCAGTTACAGAACCATTTTTTAAAATTTTCATAACTAATTCTTCTATACCTGCTATTAATTTTGTTTGTTCGCTCATTTTATTTCCTTGCATTATTATTTCTAAGAATTATATTTTATAGATAGAATCCTACCCAAAACTACTTTAATATTGACTCATTTACATTGGTACATTTTGTATAAATCGTTTAAACCAACACTATTACTCTGCATAAAAGATATATTTAATTGATACAGTTTATTTAAAATACTCATTTTATTATCTGCAGAATGTATCTCTCTGTGACAATTTGGACAGAGTGAAACAATGTTATCTATATTGTCAAGTTTAAAATTGTAGTTTTTCTGTTGGTACATAGGTATTACATGATGACCCTCAACATAATTTATACCTTTAGATATAAAAGTAATATGAGTATGATTAATACTGCATGAATAATTATCTCTACTCTTTGCATCATGTACTAAAGTCTGGTCTCTTTTTACTCTTTTTTCTGCAATACTATTGTTCACTTCACAAACAGTCGTACTAAAAAACATATCATTAAAATTTACTTTTGAGTACAAAACTTCTATATGTTCAAGCATTTCATCTCTTATAGATAAGTTTGCTCTACTGAGTTTTAAAATATTTAAGTCTACTAATGAATTTACCACCCAAGTATTAAACTTTTGAAACTTTGTTGAGTTTACTTCAAAGCTAGTTATTGAAGAAATATTTTTGTTTTTTTCATACTCAAAAATATCATTATACTCAGATATATGAACTAAGTTTTCACTGATAAACTTTACCGGGATAGTTCTATTTTCTAACAACAGTTTAAATAAAATCCTAAATGGAAACAGTTTTAGATTTTGTACTTTTCCAGTCGCAGAGTTTGGATATGTAGTATTATCTAACTGGTTTATCACAAGTTTGAGGCACTCTTTATAGTTTTCTTTTTTATAATAGTTTAAAAATAAATTACCTTCTATACTTAATGATAAATCATGATTTTTATTTCTATGGATAAAACCATAAAATAGTGCGGGTTTATAAAAGTGTGTTTTGAGACTATCGTTCTTATCAGCATTAAAATTACTACTAAGATATTCTACAATTCCTTCTTTATATTCATCTTCTCGGACATAACCATCTGTAATCGACTTTTCTTTGATATAAGAGAGTATCCCGATGGTTCTATTATTCATTTTTGAATTATCACCCAAAAAAGAATCAAAACATTTACCATTGCCAGGGGCTTGCCAAAAGCTTGTTTTATTATCCATCTTACTTAGGTATAGTTGAGAGGAGTTGGTCTATTAACTTAGGGGGAATTCCTTCGCCTATCACCTGTCGAATAAGATTCTCACTTGCCCACTTAGGTGGAGTCCAACTATCGGGTAGTCCTGTTAATATAAATATCTCTTTAAGGGTTAAAACACGAGCATCACTATAGGTACCATCTTCTTTTAAACGTCCGGGATGTACATTATTTTGAGAAGAGACTGAACCATTTGCCATAGTGATAGTTGGAGCTGGCTTATCCCATTCTATTCGTTTATATGTTGTATCGTAACCTTTGATTCTTGTGCCATCAACTTTTTTTGGATAGTGAACCTTGTTGTGTAGTGCTGTTTTACCAGTTGGTGTTTGCTTTAAAAAAGATATGTGTCTATCATTATGTACTTTAGCTATGTGAAACTCAACAGATGATGTCTCCCCACTTTCTAAACTTGGAAGATGCTCTATCATTTCTCTCACAGTTATTTTATCTTGCTTAGAAGGAAGTTCCCATTTATGTAACTTTGAAATAAGATATATAGCCCGCTTACGACTTTGCGGTGTTCCATAGTCTGAAGCGTCTACAACAACTGGATTTATTATATAACCTAAGGGTTCTAGCTCTTGTTTTATATAGTCTGTTATTTTGATTGTTTTACCATTATTTACAAGGTAGGTTTTTAAAACTTTTGGTACATTTTCTATGAGAATATTGTTTGGTTGTAACTCTATTGCTAATTTAATTACATATTTTATAAGGGAGTTTCTAGGATCATTTTCTTGCATTTTACCTGCAAGACTCATACCTTGACAGGGTGGTGTTGCTATTAAAAAATCACACTTTTTCTTTTTTGCCGTAGTCAGAACTTGATTAAATACTTCATCGTTTGTAATATCACCTTGAATCATCTGACACTTTGTGTGCATTTCTTGATGAAACTGTGCTCTATTGTCTAAAAGTTCATTCGCTACAACAATGTCAATCTTATGTTTTTTAATATATGTTTCTGCAATACCTACATTTGCAAATAATGATACACCCTTCAATAATACATCCTAATTTTTTTACAAATTATATCCTAATAAGTTCTATTTCTTATTCATTTTATATACATATGCGAGAACTTCAGCAACCGCACCAAAAAGTGCTTCCGGTATTGGTTTTTCAACTTCAACTTCAGCATAAAGTGAGCGTGCAAGAGGAGGGTTTTGTACTATATGTACATCGTTTTCTCTTGCTATTTTTTTAATCTGTTGTGCCATATTATCCATGCCTTTAGCTACTACTACAGGTGCCCTAGTCTTCTCTTCATCGTACTTAATTGCAACAGCATAATGGGTCGGGTTTGTGATAATCACATCTGCATTTGAAACTTCAGCCATCATACGTTGACGTGATATCTCCATCTGTTTCTGTTTGATTTTTGATTTTATTAAAGGATCTCCCTCCATATTTTTCATTTCATCTTTCACTTCTTGTTTACTCATTTTAAGCCCATCAAAATACTGTTTACGAACGATAATAATATCTATAAGTGCAAAAACAAAAGTTACTATTAACATCACAAGTGCGATTATTATCATTTTATCTTTTAACCAGTCAAGCTGATCTGCTAGACTAAAGAGTGCAACCGTTGGTAGTTCTTCTATAAAAATAAAGAAAAAGAAAAAACCAACCCCTAGTGAAGTGTGGGACTTTAAAGTAATTTTTACTCCTTCTATCAACTTCTTCATACTTAGAAGATTTTTAATTCCCTTAATAGGGTCTATCTTTTTAAAGTCTGGAATAAGAGGCTTCGTGGTAAAAAGAAATCCGAACTGGCTGAAGGCGGCTAAAATACCAGCAATTGCTACTGCTATTGCAAGAGGGAGAACCATTAAAAGTACCTCTCTAAAAGTGATAATTGCAACATCAAGCATAAAAGGTTTAGTTATGGGTGTACCTACAAGGGAAAAGTAATATTTAAAAAGATTTGCCATATGCTCGGCAATAAAAGGAAAAAGCATAAGTACTGCCAAAATTGCAACAAAAAGTGTTATAACCCCTGAAACATCCTGAGATTTTGGAACATTTCCCTCAGCTCTAGCATCTTCTATCTTTTTATCGGTGGGTTCTTCTGTTTTTTCTCCATCGTCAGCCATCTATTCTTAGAGCCTTTAGTCCATCTTCATAGATAGATCAATCCAATTGGCTTGATGGATTAAAGAACCAGAACTAATCGCATCCACACCGCTTTTAGCATAAGATTCAATTGTCTCTAAAGATATATTTCCACTCGCTTCGAGTAAAATATGAGGGTAATTTGTATCCCTAAACCTAACTATTTCTTCTATCATTTTGAGAGTCATATTGTCGCACATAATTATGTCACATTCTGCTTCAAATGCAAGTTTTGCTATAAAAAATGTTTCAGCTTCTACTTCTATTTTAGCAGTAAATGGAATTTTTGTTCTTGCTTGCTTAATATAAGCTTTTAAATCTTTGATTGTTTTTAAGTGTGTGTCTTTTATCATAAGAGAGTCATCAAGACCCATTCTATGATTTACTGCACCACCTGTACGAGTTGCATACTTTTCAAAGACACGTAAAAGTGGTCGTGTTTTTCTTGTATCAAGA
The DNA here is from genome assembly GCA_003978465.1 of Sulfurimonas sp. Lineage (GTDB taxonomy): Bacteria > Campylobacterota > Campylobacteria > Campylobacterales > Sulfurimonadaceae > Sulfurimonas. The sequence continues at coordinate 25,625 of QNZS01000014.1, forward strand.
AGTTTTACACCAAATGGCTTGATAAGTTTTACATATTTATTTGTTAAAGTTGCAATAGAACTTGCATGAAGTAGCATATCTAATATAGTACGTTCACAACGAAGTAGTGTATGGGAGTCTGAATTTAGGGTGGCTAAGACATCACCTTTTACAAAACTCTCACTATCATTTTTTAGCCACTTTATTTTAATACCCTCTAATTGTGCTAGAACATCTATGTACTTTACACCAGCCACAATACCATCACTTTTAGCGATGATTTTACTAGATGCTGGTATTGCAGGTTCGACTAAAGCATAGAGGTCACCGCGACCAACATCTTCGTTTAATGCTTCACGTACAAATGCGGCTATCATAATGCCAACATTCTCTCTAAGGCTATTTTAGCCCACTTCTGTGTTTTATCTTCTATTTCTATCTCATTTATAGGTTCACCATCTTCTATAGCTTTAAGAGTTAGATACACATCTTCTAAAGTTGTCTCATTCATTGTCGGACATTCTGGTTTAGTTGAGCTTAGAACATATGTATTTTTCTGACGTAGACGGTTTACAAGGTTAAACTCTGTTCCAACTGCAACTTTTTGATCTACTGGTAATTCTGCGATGTATTTGATAAGTTGTGAAGTAGAACCTACAAAGTCACTCGCATCACAAATTGTTGGATCACACTCAGGATGTGTTGCTATTAAAATACCTGGAAATTTTTTTCTATAAAATGCGATGTCATCTACTGTAAAGAGTTGGTGAACTGAACAAAAACCATCGTAACATAAAATATCACACTCTTTTGGGTCACCTTTTTGTCCTATTATCATAGACTTTAAACCCATCTGGTTAGCTATATTTTGGCCTAAACATCTATCCGGAACAAAAAGTATTTTTTTACCCTCTTCTAATGCTTTTGTAATGATAGTCTTGGCATTTGAAGATGTACAAACCATACCACCCATTTCACCAACTTTTGCTTTTACATCTGCATTTGAGTTTATGTAAGTGATAGGTAAAATATCTTCACTCTTAATTCCATTGTCATTTAAAAACTTAACACTATCATCAAAATATAAAGAATCAATCATACGAGCCATAGCACAACATGCGATTTTTGGCATCACAACTCTTTTTTCTGGGCTTAAAACTTTTACACTTTGTCCCATAAATCCAACACCACAAAAAAGTATAAACTTACTACTATCTGCTTGTGTTCTTACAGCAAGTTCAAGAGAATCACCTGTAATGTCAGCCATTTCAAACACTTCATCACGTTGGTAGAAGTGGGCAACAACTGTTACATCTAACTTCTCTTTTAACTCATTGATTTTTATTTTTAATTCTTCGTTACTTAATTGCAAAAAAATATCCTAATTATTAATATAATAGTCATTATATCTAAATAATTTATCTACATATTAACATTATAATAGTAGAATGTCATCATATAATATAATTAAGGTTTATGATGGATTTTTTATTTAATACAAATGTTCAATTTTTTATTGCTGCTTATTTAGTTGGTGGTATTCCCTTTGGTTTACTTTTAGCAAAAAGGTTTGCTGGTGTAAATATTAAAACGAGTGGCAGTGGTAGTATAGGTGCAACAAATGTCTTAAGAGTTGTAAAAGAGAAAAATCCCTCTCTCGCAAAAAAACTTGGTATTGCAACACTAGCACTAGATGCACTTAAGGGTGTAATAGTTTTGTTAATAGCCTCCATTATGGGTATGAGTGAGTCAACACTATGGGCTATAGGTGTTTTAGCAGTAGTTGGACACTGTTTTTCTCCTTATCTAGGACTAGAAGGTGGTAAGGGTATAGCGACTGGTATGGGTGTTATGATGTTTATGTTACCACAGGAGACACTAATCGCACTAGTTGTCTGGGGTGTTTTAGCCAAAACTATCAAAATCTCTTCAGTATCTTCACTTACCGGTGTTTTAGTATTATTAATAGCAAGCTTTTTTATCCATCCTGATATGGCACATGCACCAGTAGTTTTTATAGTTTTTATACTATATTACAAGCATATTCCAAACATCATTCGTCTTTTTAGTGGTCAAGAAAAAGCCGTAGTCTAATGAAAGTACATATCCAAGATTTAAGATTTCAAACGATTATTGGAATCCTAGATTTTGAGCGAATCACACCCCAAGAAGTTATTATTAACCTTGAATTAGAATATAATTATGAAAATGAGTTTATCAACTATGCTGATGTAAGTGCACTGATAAAAAGTAGTATCCTTACCCAAGAGTTTTTACTAATAGAAGATGCCCTTCTTTATTTACAAGTTTCTCTCAAAAAAGAATTCCAAGAAATAAACACTCTGACCCTAAAAATTACTAAACCCTCAATTCTTCCCGATTGCAAGGTGAGTGTAAGTCTATTTAAAGATTTCAATTCTTAATCCAAACTTCATTTTTTTTTAAAGAAAATTGAAAAAAACTTTAAGGTTAGCTAAAACTACGCTATAATTTCGCCAAAATATTTACATACAGGAAATTATTAATGCGCATTCTTATCATTGAAGATGAAGTTACATTAAACAAAATGCTAGCAGAGGGACTTAAAGAATATGGTTACCAAAGCGATGTAGTTGAAACACTTAAAGATGGCGAGTACTACCTAGACATTCGTAACTATGATTTAGTTCTAATGGACTGGATGTTACCTGACGGTAATTCAATTGATATCATTGGTGATATCAAGTCAAACACTCCTAAAACAGCAGTAGTTGTAATCTCAGCAAGGGATGACAATGAAAGTGAAATCGAAGCACTTCGTGCTGGTGCTGATGACTATATCAGAAAACCTTTTGATTTTGATGTTCTTATTGCTCGTATTGAAGCTAGACTACGTTTTGGTGGATCTAACATCATCGAAATCGAAGACTTAATTATCAATCCAGAAGAAGAAAAAATCACTTATAAAGAGAAAGAGATAGAACTTAAAGGAAAACCTTTTGAAGTACTTACTCACTTAGCTCGTCACCGTGATCAGATTGTTTCTAAAGAACAACTTCTTGATGCTATTTGGGAAGAGCCAGAACTCGTTACTCCAAATGTAATTGAAGTTGCAATTAACCAGATTAGACAAAAGATGGACAAACCATTACAAATCACAACTATCGAGACTGTACGTCGCCGTGGTTATAGATTTTGTTTCCCTAAAGAGCTCTCTTAAGCCTTCTTTTTTAAAACTTTAATGATATAATCTCAAATCTATAATATTTGAGGTTGTACTCATGTTCAGTAAACACAGTATTCGTCAAGATTTTTTGATTCAAATCATCATATCTACTCTCACTCTAATTTTTACTTTTTCATTCATGTTATACTTTCTTATTGAAAAGTCTATTTATGATGAAAAACATGAAGAATTACTAAGGTATGCTCAAAATATTTCTAACCACCAATCACTCTTTTATGAAGATGAAAATTTCAGTGAAAACTTTTTCTCTCTTAATATTGAAATAATTTATCTAAAAAATAAAGATATTAATACCTCTGAATATGAACAAATACTAAGAAAACATACCTACCTTACGCTAATCTACCCTTTTGATCTCGAAAACAATGCCTATCTCAAAATCACAAAAGATATCTCAAGCACTAAAAATCTTTTAAGCAGAATACTTAAATATATAGTTTTGATCAATATCGTTGGTTTTTTACTTGTTATCCTCTATTCTATTACACTCTCAAACATACTTATAAGACCTATAAAACAACTGAGTGCAAAACTATCAAATATGAATGAGCACCTTTTAAAACCTATTGATACAACTTCTCTTCCTAAAGAGTTTGAACCATTAGGAGAAATATTAAATCACCTGATTGCTCGTATACAAAATTTTGTAAAATATCAAAAAGAGCTTTTTATTGGTACTGCGCATGAGTTAAAAACACCCCTCGCTGTTATAAAACTCAAAAACCAAGTGACCCTTATAAAACAACGTCCTTCCAAAGAATATATAGAAGCATTAAAAACTACAAACAAAAGTGTTGATGAGATGAATATAATTGTCTCAAATATCTTAAACATTGGACGACAAGAAGGTGCACAGCTGGAGAAACCTATCCAGGTAGACATTATCTCTATCTTAAAACAAAAAGCGAATGACTTTAAGCTACTTGCTTCAAATGAAGGCAAAGAGTTAAAGATGAGTTTTCTGCCAAATGCTTTTATGGCGACACTACAAGTAAGCCTATTAAAACAAATTATTCAAAACTTTTTACAAAATGCTTTAAAATTCACAGAAAAAAACAAAATAGTAATTCTAAAAAGTTCTCAAGATGATTATGGACTACTTATTCAAGTTATAGATGAGGGATGTGGGATTGATAATAGTGTTGATCTATTTGCACCTTTTGTTAGGCAAGGTAATAAACAGGGTGCTGGTTTAGGTCTTTTTCTTGCAAAAAGTGCTGCAGATGCACTGGGAGCCAAAATTACAATAAAAAATAGAGATGATGGAATTGATGGGACGATTGCCTCTTTACAGCTAAGTTCTAAGTTGTCTTGTACACTTCCTAAGTATAAATGAAGTATTTAAAACTTACTGAAGCATAATTTAGTTATAAATCGACATATAAATAAATAACTATAAAATATAAGGTTTTACAATGGCTCTATTAATTAATGACGAATGTATAGCATGCGATGCTTGTCGAGAAGAATGTCCTACGATGGCTATCGAAGAGGGAGACCCTATTTACTATGTAGATCCTGATCGTTGTACAGAATGTGTTGGTGTTTATGATGAACCTGCTTGTATCTCTGTATGTCCTGTTGACTGTTTTGTACCAGATAAAGATAATGTAGAATCTATTGCAGAACTTCTGTTTAAAGCGAAACACTTAGAACTAGAAGAGTAAGTTTTGGCCAAAAGAGTTGCTGTTATTGACATAGGTTCTAATTCTATTAGAATGGCTGTTTATGAGAGAACTTCTCGTTATGCCTTTCATCTCTTATTTGAAGAAAAAAGTAAAGTTCGAATATCTGAAAATGCATACAAGTTTGAGGGTAAGCTTCAAGCCCTACCAATGCAACGCACTTTTGATGCCCTACATGATTTGATAAAAATCACTCAATCTTTTAAAACAAGAAAACTTCTCTGTGTTGCAACTTCTGCACTACGTGATGCTCCAAATGCGAAAGAATTTCTAAAAAAAGTAAAAGATAAACTCGGCTGTAATATTAAAATTATTAGCGGAGAAAAAGAAGCTTACTTAGGTGCTCTCTCCTGTTCAGCCCTACTTCCAAAACAAACGAATGCTTTGAGTATTGATATTGGTGGTGGCTCAACAGAGTTTAGCTCAATCGACGATACAACAGTTAGTGGTACTATATCATTAGACTTAGGTACTATACGTCTTAAAGAGCTTTATTTTGACTCAGGTGACATAGATGGTGCTATTAAGTATATAGACAAAGAACTCCAAAAACTTCCAAGCACAGCATATAAAACTCTTATAGGAATTGGTGGTACTTTTAGAGCACTCTCAAGTGCTATTATGAAGCAAGAGTCCTATCAGCTAAGCAAAGCACATGCATATAGTTACTCCTGCGATACACTCGCTGCCTTTACTAATGAGATACTAGCAACTAAAACGGATTCCCAACTTAGGGCTCTTCACATCAAATCTAACCGCTATGATGTGATAAAACCCGGGACACTTATTATCCAACGTCTACTTAAAAAAATAGCATTTAAAAAAATTGTTACAAGTGGAGTGGGGCTTAGAGAAGGTGTCTTTTTAGCAGACTTACTTAGAAACTCCCAACATAAATTTCCACATAACTATAACTGTTCTGTAAAGTATCTTCTTGACACACATGTCTGTGATACTACCTTTTCAACACAACTTAGTTTTTTAAGTAAAAAACTATTTGACCTGAGTGCTGAGTACTTTGGGATAAATACAAAGTATAGATATGAGTTGGCACTTGGGGCCAAGCTTTACCCTATAGGAAGTAGTATCCACTTTTACTCTCAAAATAAACATGCTTACTATCTTATACAGAATGCTCTAGAGTATGGGTTTACACACGAGAGCAATACACTTATAGCAACACTTTGTAAATATGCTAATGATAAACTGCCGGCTAAAAGTCATTTACAAAAATATAGTGATTTATTACCAGACGAAGAGACTACAAAAGTCTTAACTTATTTACTCTCACTAAGTATTATTTTACTGAGTCATAGACCTAAAAATATCGACTTCTCATTAAGTTTTGAAGGTAATACTTTAAAAGTATCAAGTAAAAAGGACCTCTATCTTGCACAAGATAATCTAAAAAAGCTAAAACCTTTAGAAAAGAAATTTAAGATTATTTTTAACTCTTAAAATCTCTGTCCCATTGTAAAGTCAAAGCTTGATACCATATCCTCTCGTCCAGCAATATTACCATCATTAACATTTAATGCTGAAGAGAACATAAGCTGAACTGGTCCAACAGGAGAGAACCACTCTAGTCCTGCTCCATAACCACCACGAGAGATATCTGTAATCGAGTCATCCCCAATAAATCCCCAGTCCACAAAGAATACTACACGCATTTTTGCCTTAGGAATAAGTGGGATACTCATTTCTAAAGAGTTCGAAAATGTTTTTTCACCACCAACTAGTCTTACAGTACCACTATCATCAATCATTGTAGGAGATAAAGAAAATGACTGATACCCTCTAACACTACCTATACCACCCAGGTAGAATTTCTCTGCTAAAGGAATATTACCATTATCTATTAAAATATTGAGTCTTGCTTTATATCTAAAGATGGCATCAAAGCCGATATACTCTTCTAGTCCTATATACTTTCCAAAGTTAGTTCTAGACTTGATATAGTTGGCCTCAGCACCGAGTCCAGTTTTCTCAAAACTCTGTGAAAGGTTAAATCCATGACGAGGCAGGTAAAAGTCATCAGTATTATCCCATTTAGCACTAATAGTAATACCACTTTTTGTATAATTTACAAAGTAAAAAGTATCTATAATATTTAAATCAATAGTATCCTCAAATGTATATGCATTACTCGAGAAACCATAACCTAAGTACCCTGTCATATAACGAGAGAATCTATGCCCTGCACCTATAGAGATACCACTTGAAGCTACTGAATAGTCATTGTAATCAAAGGCAGAAGTATAGATTGAAAAGTTTCCACTAAAGTCACTATCATTAAGTTTATTATTTGAAACATTAAACGAAAAAGACTCTGTAGTTTGTGATTTTTCAACTTTTAGACCCATATTAATTCCAGAACCCCAAATATTTCTATCATTGATACCTACACTTAATAACATACCACCAAAAGACCCATACCCAGCACCCACTTGTACATTACCAGTTGGTGCTTCCTTGAGTTTTACCACTAAGTCCATAGTTTTGTTATTCACACGTTTTTCTTCTATAGTTGTACCTTCAAAATAGCCTAAACGCCCTAAAGAGTTACGAGAATCTTTTAAGTCAGTTAAAGAGTATAGATCACCCGGGCCAAGATAGAGTTCACGTCGAATAATTCTATCGAGTGTTCTTGTATTTCCCGAGATCACTACGTTTCTTATTCGAACCCTATCACCTGGTGTTATTTTAAAAACGACTTCTACTGTTTTATCTTTTTTATTTTTCTTTAAATCTGGAACAACCTGAACATAAGCATAACTTCTATCTGCAACAAGAATTTTAATTTTTTCTGCATCTTCACGAAAAGCCTTAATATTAAAGACTTCGCCTTCTTTCAGTGAGATAATACTTCTAAGGAGTACCTCATCTACAACTTCTTGAGATTGTGCTAATGTCACTTTACTAATAGTATATACTTCACCTTCTTTTATTTGATAACTCATATCTGCTGTATAGTGGTTGAAGTTTACACGAACAAATGGTTTATTTATTTTTGCATCTAAGTAACCTTGCTGCATATACAGGTCTTGAATTCTAAGGTTATCATAGACTAAATCAGCTAAACTCATTTTTCCATCATTTTGACCCCAGAACCAACTCATAAATTCCTGTTCTTTATTTACGACTACTGAGTCAAATGTATCAGAATCTAAACTGTCAACACCACTATATTCTAGTTTCTTGATTATAATCTCTTCACCCTCATTTACAACAAAGGTCACTTTGATACTTCCATTTTCTAGGTACTCTGTTTTTACCTCTACAACAGAGTCAAGTTTACCTTCTTGGGAGATCGCTTCAATTATACGTTTTTTAGCATCATGGAGTAGTTTTTCATCATAAAGAGAACCTTTTTTAATCTGAACAACTGCATCTTGAATCTCTTCATCATTATCTTTCCAGCCTTCTAGTTCAATCTGTGAAATAATCGCTTTTTCTTTAAAGAAAAATGTAAGATCTCCGCCATTTAGTTCAACCAAGATATCATTAAAATAACCTTGTTTAAAATACTTTTTGATAGCATCATCTACCATTTTTATATTTATCTCATCACCTTTTTCAAATGCTAGCATACGAAGAGCAACAGGCTCAGATATATGAACCATCCCTTCAAATTTAATAGAGTCGAGTGTTTGTGCAAAAAGGTTTAATGTAAAAAGTAATAACAAGAGCGGTAAAAATATCTTCATCAAAGTTCCATCGTTTAAATTAGAAGTGATTTTACCCTTAATGTGATTAAGGGTAAATAAATACACCCTAATAATATTTTGTTATATTGTTATATTTAAATTAAAATGTGTATAATCTGATAAATAAAAATAAAAGATTAAATATGAAAATAGCGATAATTGGACTTGGACTGATGGGTGGCTCTCTTGCCATGAGTCTCAAACAAAAAAAGTATGTAACAGATATTGTCGGGTATGATCATAATGAAGAGCATACAGCACAAGCTATGAAGTTAGGACTTGTCAACAGTATCGCAAGTTTTACTGAAGTTAAAAAATGTGATGTTATCTTTTTAGCTATTCCTGTTGATGGTTTAATAGCAACACTCCATGACTTAACTGATGTAAGCCCTGAGACAACGATCATTGACCTGGGAAGCACTAAAGAGAAAATTGTGCAGAGTGTTCCAGCTATAATTCGTAAAAATTTTGTTGCAGCACACCCAATGACTGGTACTGAAAACTTTGGTCCGCTAGCGGCAGTTGAGGGCCTCTATGAGAATAAGGTTGTAGTTCTTTGTGACTTAGAAGATAGTGGAAAATATCAAGCAGATACTGCAAAAATGATTTTTTCATCTCTAAACATGAGACAAACTTTTATGTGTGCGGATGAACATGATAGGCATGCTGCATTTATCTCACATATGCCGCATGCTGTTTCATATGCTATAGCAAACACAGTAATGCGTCAAGAAAATAAACATAACATTTTAGCACTTGCAGCCGGTGGGTATCGTTCTATGAGTCGTTTAGCAAAAAGTTCGCCTTATATGTGGGAAGATATCTTTAGACAAAATAAAACTAACCTATTAGAGTCAATAACGATTTTTCAAGATGAGTTAGCACACCTAAAATTAGCTATAGAGAGTGATGACTGGGACAAAGTACATCAAGAAATGCTTGATGCTAACAAGTTACACGATATTTTAGACTAAGAAATATCGTACTTTTTACTAACTTCTTTTAATTTTTTCTTATTTAAGCTTACTTATCATACATAACACCTCGATTTATTTATAGTGTCAATATAATCATTTGTGGTAAATCATTATGAAACACTTGGTTAATGAAAGTCTCCATTGATACTGATATAGGTAAACACCCCTACTTCAGACTTTATTTAGCACAGATACTTTGATACTTTTATATTAACGGTTGATTACAACGACACATTAATGTTCGTTGCTAGGTTTTGTTATCATAATTATTTATTTTATAAGTCAAAAGAGACCTGTCGCTGTAGTATTCAAAAGAGTAACATAGTAATTCATTAGTCATATTTCATCAAAATTAATACTTTATTATGTAGGCATAAGACTTAATTTAATGAATATTATAATTCATTCCCTTTTATCTTGACATCCTTTGTCTATTTGTCTATAATTTCGACCTCTTAACAATAAGAGTAATAAGTCTTGTTAGCTCAGCTGGTAGAGCACGTCACTTTTAATGATGTGGCCGATGGTTCGAATCCATCACAGGACACCATAACAACTACAAGAGTGGCCCCGTCGTCTAGCGGTTAGGA
>QNZS01000064.1 GCA_003978465.1 Sulfurimonas sp.
ATGTTGACTTCAACCCATATGAGTATCATCATGGTGAACCAGTGGTTAAATTTGATTACGAAACTATGAAAAGGATTGACTAATGTCTTCTCACGAATATGTACCAGAAATCGCGACTACTCGCGATGGTGTTGAACATGAAGTTCAAGGCTGGCAAGGTGATTTTTACGGTGGTAAATTAGGGTTTTGGTTATTTATGTTAACTGAAGTTCTTATGTTTGGAGCTATGTTTATGGTTCTTACGTATTACTTTACATTACACCAATCTGATTACATTGATGCATCAGCATCTTTAAATAGAGTTCTTGGTGGCTTTAATACAGTTGTACTTCTTATATCTGCATTAACTATGGGTCTTGGGTTACTTAAGATGCGTAGTGGTGATATTAAGGGTGCTAAGCTTATGATTTGGGCTACTATCTTTTTTGCTTTTTTATTCTTAGGAGTAAAAGCAATTGAGTGGTCTTTAGAGTATCAGCATGGTGTTTTTTTAGGTCTTGATGCACTTCAGTCTGGAAATGTACATTCTAAACCATTTGGTCAGATACTATTCTTTGGTATGTACTTTACAATGACTGGTTTACATGGTTTTCACATTATAATAGGTATTGGTCTTATGCTGTGGTTACTTAAGCGCATTAATGCTGATCTAGTAACTCCAGAGCACCATATACTTCATTGGAATATTGCACTTTACTGGGATTTAGTTCACTTAATCTGGGTATTTGTTTTTCCTTACTTCTATATGATAGGTGCTGATGCTGGTGGATACCATATTCCTGATATAGGATCACTTTTTGGAGGACATAGCAATGAGCACTAATGTTAAAGTAGATTATCAAGTAGAAAAAGGTGGTTATTATAAGGTTCTAATAGGACTTTTAATTTTAACCTCTATTACTTTTATTCAGCCAAGTATGTTTTTAACAGATGCTACTTTTGTAGTGCAGTTACTGATTGGTCTTATTAAAGCAATTATAATTTTATTTTATTATATGCACCTCAAGGGTGAAACTTTAATCGGATGGACAGTGGTTTTTGCTGTTTCTGTCGTTTTATTTTTCTTTTCAATTGTAATTTACGATGTAAAGAATTTTCAATTTGTAGATGAGAGTCATATTTCATCAGCAGTAACGAGTGCTGGTAGCCCTACAGCTGGGCATCACTCAAGTCACTCTGATGAGAGTCATACTACATCAGAACATACAAGTAGTGTTAGTCATGAAGCTACACACTCAGAGCACTAAGGAGGCCATATGTTACAAGGATTTAATACAAGCGGTACAATAATCGCAGAACACATCAATCAAGCTCTTGAAATCAATTTATGGATTTCTCTAGTTCTTTTTGCTTCTGTTGTTCTTCCAATGGTTTATTTAGCTTGGAAGTATCGCGAAAGTAATGTGAAAAACGAAGACATAGAAAATGTCACTCATAATACATTATTAGAAATTATATGGACAGTTGTTCCAACAATTACTTTATTTGTATGTTTTTGGTACGGCTACACATCAATGGTTACAGCTAGAACTATGCCAGCGATTGATGAGAGTATAGTTATTGAAGTTGAAGGGAGTAAATGGAAATGGAGATATGAATATCCTGCAAATGCAAATGGATTTGTTCATAAACTTGGTGGAGCATATACTAAGCCTGTAAGAGATGAAAATGGAAAACTTATAGAAAAAGGTACAATGGGTAAATCGGCACTTTATGTACCAGTTAATACGAATGTTATCTTAAATATGACGGCACCGATCGATGATGTTTTACATGCATTTTTTATCCCAGCTTTCCGCATGAAAGAGGATGTTGTTCCAGGTCGTATAACAAAGCAGTGGTTTAATTCTGATCAAGTAGGTGAATATGAAATTGAGTGTGCTGAGTATTGTGGTACTGATCACTCATATATGTACTCTAGAGTTGTTGTACTTCCTCAAGATAAATATGATGCTTGGTTCAATAGTAATGATGATACTCCAGAGGGCGACTATGGTAACTCAGGTGATGCAATATTACAACAACATGGATGTAAAAGTTGTCATGCAGTAGATACAGACAAGGTACTTGTTGGACCTGCACTTAAAACTAGAAGATTGACTAAAGAGCAAGTACTAGATGTCATCAATAATGGTCAAGATAAACTTGGTTATGATATGGGTGCAATGCCAGCTGGTATGGCTTCAGGTGCAGATGCTGTAGAGATTGCAGAATATGTAGCTAGTGGTATGATAGGTACTCAGCCTGCTTCATTTGCAACATGTAGTTCATGTCATGGTGAAGATGGTAAGGGTCAGTACGGTACATCTCCAAGTCTTGTAAGCTACGATGTAGACCTTTTACGTAATGTATTGAAGCATGGTAAAGATGGTATGATAGGTACTATGCCAGCATTTCCATATGTGTCAGAAGAAGAAGTTACAGCTATTGCAGAGTATCTAAATAACACAAAATGATTAAAGATTTTATATCGTTAACTAAGTTTGTTTTATCTTTTGCAGTAAGTTTATCTGCTCTTTTTGCCTATATTATGGCAAAGGGTGAGATTGGTGGGGATATGTTCCTTGCCACTCTTGCAGTACTTCTTGTCGCGATGGGAGTCTCGACTCTTAATCAGGTGCAGGAGTATAAAGAAGATGCTTTAATGGAACGAACAAAAAATAGACCTATCGCATCTGGAAAGTGGTCACCACTTTCTGGAGTAATTATTTCTATCGTTTTAATTCTTGCTTCACTTGCTTTAATTTATGATGTTATTGGCATGATAGGAGTTAATTTATTTTTGTTTGCATTTATTTGGTATAACATTGTTTATACTCCGTTAAAGAAAAAAAGTGCTTTAGCTGTTGTTCCTGGTGCTATTTTAGGTGTTATTCCTCCTGCTATTGGTTGGATTGCAGCTGGACATAGTTTAGGAGAAGTTGAGTTTTATGCTTTAGGCCTTTTTTACTTTGTATGGCAGGTGCCACATTTTTGGTTACTTGTGATGCTGTTTTATGGTGATTATGATAACGGTGGATATCCAACTGCTATGAAGCTTTTTGGTAGAAATACACTACAAAAGTTAACTTTTGTATGGCTTATTTTTACAATACAAACTGGTATTTTTATGGTTAGCATATTTAATCCAGCAAGTAGCGTAATTCTTATATTACTTGTTATAACTGGATTACTTGGATTTGCTAGTAGTTTACAACTTCTATATAAAAGTTTTGAGCTCAAACATGCAAGAAAAGTTTTTTACCAAATTAATGCTGCATTTTTACTAACTATTATTTTAGTTACTATTGATGAGATGTTAAAATTTAATGCATTATCTTAGAAAATAGAATCTTCTCTATTTTCTAAAATTTTACTTAACTCTGCTATACTTTCTTAAATTTATTTAGATAATTTTAGGAAAATTTATGTCAACTCACCCCCTTAAATCAATACTAGCTACCTTCACAAACAAAAATGGAAAAAAATTAAGTCTCTTTAACGCTGCACCTGTTGGTGGTATGAGCAGTTTAGTGATTAAGGTAATAATCCTTGCAATGCCTTTTATCGAATACTTCGCAATTTTTAACAATTATGTATATGATAAGCTTGGACTAGTTAGCCAGGTAGTTATGTATATAGTGTTTATGTCAATTATGATGATGATAGTATTTATTATTATTTATATGACAAGAAAAAGTGTCATCAAAAAAATTACACCATCTTGGAAAACTTACTTCAGTGATGTTAATCTTGCAATGGTTCTTGCAGTAGGGATTACACCTTATAGCGATTTTTTTAAACACTATAATAAGATAGTAAAACAAGATTTAAGCGATGTGGCTTTACATGAAAAATTAAAAGAGTTGTTTGTGCAATTGCAAGAAGAAAATACTGATTTGTTAATTGCAATGAATAAAGATTATAAAGTATAAAGCAGGTTTAACCTATTTTCGATAGAATTTCATTTTAATTTAATTTTAATTTGATTTACAAGGAGATTATATGAATAAGAATGGTCCATTAGAATACGACTATAGTGTATCTAAATTGTTTATAATGAATGCACTATTTGTCGGGACAATTGGTATGCTTGTAGGAGTTATCTTAGCATGGGAAATGGCATATCCAGAGTTTAATACTTTTTTAGGGGAAGATTTAGCTGAATATACTAACTTCAGTCGTCTTAGACCACTACATACAGATAGTGTAATTTATGGTTTTACACTGAGTGCTGTTTGGGCATCTTGGTATTATCTTGGTCAACGTGTATTAAAGGTATCAATGGCAGAGTCTAAAATATTGATGTTTATTGGTAAATTACACTTTTGGTTATACTTTAGTGCTTCTGCAGTTATTGTTTTATCTTTATTAATGGGTATTACAACATCAAAAGAGTATGCAGAATTTGAGTGGCCTCTCGATTTAGCTATTACAGTTGTATGGACACTATGGGGAGCAAGTATAGCTGGATTAGTTGGTTTTAGACGTGAAAAAGCACTTTATATATCTATCTGGTACTTTATAGCTACATTCCTTGCAGTCGCTATGCTTCACCTCTTTAATAATATGGAAATTCCAACTATGTTTGTAACTTCACCAGCCGGTGAGACAATGATTGGTGCATGGTGGCACTCTGTATCTATGTATGCAGGCACAAACGATGCACTTGTTCAGTGGTGGTTTGGTCATAATGCAGTTGCTTTTGTTTTAACAACTCCAATTATTGCAATGGTTTACTATTTTTTACCAAAAGAATCAGGTCAGGCTATTTACTCATATAAATTGTCTTTACTTTCATTTTGGGGATTAATGTTTGTTTATATATGGGCAGGAGGCCACCATATGCTTTACTCAACTGTTCCTGATTGGATGCAGACTATGGGTTCTGTATTCTCAGTAATCCTTATCCTACCTTCATGGGGGTCTGCAATTAATATGCTTCTTACAATGAAAGGTGAGTGGCAACAGGTTGCTTCATCTCCACTCATTAAGTTTATGGTTCTTGGCTCTACTTTTTATATGTTTTCAACATTAGAAGGTCCTATTCAAGCTATCAAATCTGTTAATGCTATTGCACACTTTACTGATTGGATTATTGGGCATGTTCACGATGGTGCTCTTGGTTGGGTTGGATTTATGGTTATCGCAGCTATATATCATATGGCTCCTCGTATTTTTAGACGAGAGATATACTCTAAATCTTTAATGAATATGCAGTTTTGGATTCAAACATTAGGTGTTGTTTTATACTTTACATCAATGTGGATTGCAGGAATTACACAAGGTATGATGTGGCGTGCTCATGATGAATTTGGTAATTTGGCTTACTCATTCATTGATACAGTTACTGTATTGCACCCTTATTATACGATTCGTGCTGTTGGTGGTACTTTATACCTCATTGGTTTTGTAATGTTTGTATACAATATTTATAAAACTACATCTGCTCGTGAAGTTGAAGAACACGAGTTACAAAATGCATCGCCTATGGGCGCTTAGTAAAAGGATTATATTATGTTTCATTGGTTAGAAAGAAATCCGTTCTTTTTTGCATTGAGTGTATTTGTTACGATTTCATTTGCTGGTTTAATAGAAATTGTTCCAAGCTTTGCTCAAGCATCACGACCATTAGTTGGGACAACTCCCTACTCAACTTTAGAATTAGCAGGTCGTCATGTATATATTAAAAATTCTTGTAATGCTTGTCACTCACAACTAGTTCGTCCATTTAAGTCAGAAACAGATCGTTATGGTCACTACTCTAGAAGTGGTGAGTATGCATATGACAGACCTTTCCTTTGGGGCTCAAAACGTACTGGTCCTGACTTGATGCGTGTTGGTAACTATCGTACTACTGATTGGCATGAAACACATATGAAAGACCCAGCTGCAGTTGTGCCAGGTTCAATTATGCCTAAGTACACTTGGTTATATGAGAATGAAACTGATGTAGAGACAGCATATGCTGAACAGTTAACTATAGCACAGTTCTTCTCAACACCTTATAATAAAGCTATTCCTATGAAAGATGGGACAAGTAAAATTATTAAGATGGGTGATTCGATTGCTGAAGCACACGCTTTAGCCTTAGACGAAGCAAAAGCGATAGTTGCTGATATGAAAGATCAAAATATTAAAGATACTGTAGCAAGCGGAAAAATTCCAGAGATTGTTGCAATAATTGCATATATGAATAGTCTTAAGTAGAAGGCGAGAAGATGGATATTGCTCAGTTGCAGGCTTATGGCTATTTTATAATGACAGCTGCTTTAGCTATTGGTCTTTATGCTTATATATATCATTTATATAGTAAAAGAAAAGATGCTGATGGTGTTGATTATGAAGATTACAGCAATATGGCATTAAAAGATGATATAGCAGATACTCCTGTAAATGCAACATCTCGCGATAAAAAGTACCGTGATGGTACAAAAAAAGTAGGAGAGAAATATGAATAAGATTTATCTTTGGGGAGTTATTGTTGCCGTTACGATGTTGACTATTACATATATGTCAGTTATTGGATCTAAGGGGGGATTGAATGGTGACATAGTAAATATGTTCGCTATTGGAGGTGCTGTTGCACTTGTAGTCATCATAGTATTTGTTATAATTAAGTTTGTTCGTCAGATGCAAGTTGATACTGCAGATGGAGAATTATCTGAGGATAATTGGGATGGTATAGGTGAGTATTACAATGCTATTCCAAAGGGTTGGGCAATTATGTACTTAGCAACAATGGTATATGCTATGTGGTATTTTGTCATTGGTTATCCAGTGAATTCATACTCGCAGATCGGTGAATATAATGAAGATGTTGCTGCTCACAACAAAAAGTTTGAAAAAAAGTATGCCAGCATCACGGGTGAGAGACTTGTTGACATGGGTGAGTCTGTCTTTTTGGCTGAGTGTAAAGTTTGTCATGGTCTTGCTGCAGATGGAATAGACGGTAGTGCAGCTGACTTAAATGTTAGACTTGAATTTAGAACTGTCAAAGATGTAGTTATTAATGGTTCAAATAACTTTCTACTTGGTAGTGAAAATCCAATGCCAGATCGTTATGGTTTAATGAATGCAAATAAAGACTATGCTCCAATTACCGATGCCGAAATAGATGCTGTTTCTGCTTATGTTGCAAATGGTATGAGCGGTGAAGGTGCAGATGTTTTTAATGGAACTTGTACCGCCTGTCATGGCGAAGATGGAAAAGGTATGGAATATGTAGCACCAAATATAGCTGCATTTGATATAACTCTTGTTACGAATGTGCTAAACCATGGGAAAAAGGGTTCTATCGGTTCTATGCCTGCTTTTGATAGATTAAATGCTAAACAAAAAGAGGCAGTGAGTGCTTATATTGTTAGTTTAAGTAAAGGAGAATAAGATGATGAATTCTAGACATGTTTTTTCATTTGACGGACTTTTAGGCTTTATTGTAGCAATAATCGTACTTTTTATAGCACTAGTTTTTCTTATGTACTTTGCTATTGCTACACAAAACAATAATGCTGTAAATTATTATGAGATTAAAAATGAAAAATCTATTAAAATGTTTGACAAAGATAATGCTAAACATATTATAGATGTAAAAGGAGCTTAAGATGGATAAACTTATTGCATTAGGGTTAGTTACTCTTGCTGCCTTTACTCTTTATTCGGTACTTACTTCTAATCACCTTTATGTTGGTTAGGATTTAAGTTGCACAAGTTTACTAAAGGATTAATGTCCCTTATAATCACACTACTCTTTCAAACAGAAGTTTTCGCAAAGTATTTATATAAAGATGAGATAATACATAATCCAAAGTTTACAACAAATATTGAAAATTTAGGTTCTGAGCTTTTTAATAAAACAGGAGTCTCTTTAAAGTTAGTAATGCTCAAAGCACTTCCAAAAAATAAAAATATAGAAGTGTATGAAAAAGAACTTCTTAAAGAGTTCTCAAAACCAACAATAGTTTTAATGTTTTCAGAACTTGATAAAAATGTAAATATTTGGACGAATGATGTCTCTTTATATAAATATTTTAATAAAAAGCAGGTACTTAGTCCTGTCGCTTCACCTGTTCAAGCTTTTTTTATCTCAATCATTTTTGCAAGAAGTTTTGATGATATAAAAGAGCTTATGAGCAGTTCTGGGGGAACAATATTACCTCTACTTGGGAACAAGGTTAAGGGAGAGCAAACTGGAAAGTATTCAGCAGCTATGTATAATGGTTACTTAGATATATCTATGCAAGTAGCTACTGCCCATGACTTTACCCTTGAGAATGGAGTAAGTACATCCTCCCAGTACCCTTTAGTGATCGTAAAAACACTCTTTTATGGTTTTATACTTTATGCACTCTTTTTATACTTGAAAAACAAATTTAAGAAAAAAGGAGTTGAAGATGAATAATGGAAGAGCTTGGCCTTATGCTATTGGAGCTGCAATTACTTTAATATTTAGTTTTTGTGTGGCTACTATATTTATCACTGAGAGTTCTGCAATTCAAGAGAGTGATACTTATATGACTAAGTATCAAGAAGCGGATTTAAATGCTAATGAATTTATCAAAAAAAGAATGGCATTTGACCTGCTTTATAATATTGAATATGTCACAAAAGAAATATCAGGTGAATTACCGGTTATTTCCTATAAGATAACTACTAAAGATGGGATAGCTCTTAACAGTGCAAAAATGAAAATTGCTATAAGTAGGCCAGAGACTGATATTTATGATAAATCCCTAAAAAATCCAAATGTGGATAATGGTATCTATAGTTTCACACTAGATAAATTTCCAAAAAAAGGTGTTTGGAATATTATTGCAAAAGTAAGTGTGGATGATAAAGAGCGGTTTTTAAATATAAAAACAGACACTAGAAATCCAAGATGGTATGAGTTTTAAGGAAAGAGTGTGGATGAACGAACTTTAGTACTACCATCTGCTCGTGCCATACGAGACCAACAACACAAACTATCAGAGGAATCCCTTTTCTTACCTAATTATATAACTATGAGCGATTTTATCGCTAAGTTATGTATAGTGAATGGGTATCAGTTTATAGATGAAGATAGCCGTGTTTTACTTCTTTTAGAAGCTTCAGACTTCTCTGAGTTCTCATCTTTACAGATTGAGAGAAACTTTTTTACTTTTACTAAAAATAGCTCATATATATTTAAATTTTTTGAAGAGATAAGTGCTGAGTTATATGATATAAATGCTCTTGCCTCTGCAGATCTTTATGCAGAATATGAAGAGCATATAACTATACTTATAGAACTTTATAAGCGCTATGAATCACTCTGTAATGAACGAAAATATTTAGATAGAATTTTTTTACCAAAACTATATGAATTTAATGTAGAGTATGCACGAAGTCATCAAGATGTAATTTTAAAACTTGCAGGACATCTTACAAACTTTGAATTGGAGTTGTTACAAAAATATACAGAGTATGCCCAAGTTCAAATAGACTTTTGCACTAGTTTCTTTAACCATAAAATGCAGACAAGGTTAAGTGAACTTGGATTTGATTTAGAAGCTGGGTATGAATACCTTTTATCTTTAAATGAGAAAAAGATTCTTTCACAAACAGAAGTTGTTAAAAATGAAAATGTAGGTTGTGAAAGTTTTGGTGAGGCACTACTTCAGATTGCATTTGTAAAAAAGAAGATATACGAGTTTGTGCAAAAAGGGTATAAACCTGAAAACATAGCAGTTGTCTTACCCGATGAGAGTAGAGCTCCTATGCTTAAGATATTTGATGAGAAGTGTAATTTTAACTTCGCTATGGGTGAGCCTTTTATATCTAGTAGTATTTATATTAGACTTAATGCAAGTATAAAAAGACTAGATCTGGACTCACAAGAAAATTCTGCTAGACTTGATAGAGTTGGCAATGAGCTGTACACACAACTCTCGAGTATTTACTATAAAAGTCTCTCTGAGATAGATTTTATAGATTTTTTATCTGAACTTTGTGAGTATATTGACGATAAAAAAGAGTTAAAAATTTACAATGAAGAGTTGTATAGTTTTGACAAAATTATATCTTTTATGCAGGATATGAACATCAAATCGCTACTGAGTCTTTTTATGCAAAGACTCGCCGGAAGAACCTTAGATGATGTGCGTGGTGGAAAAGTTACTGTTATGGGTGTATTAGAGACTAGAAGTGTTGATTTTGATGCAGTTGTGATTATGGACTTTGATGATAAAAATGTCCCTAAGCGCAGTGATAAAGATATGTTTTTAAACACTGCTGTAAGAGAAAATGCAAACCTCCCTACAATGAGCGATAGAGAAAATCTCCAAAAGCACTATTATGAGATGCTGATAAACTCAAGTAAAGAAGTGGCACTCTCTTTTGTAAACTCAAGTGAGAGTAGTGCTTCTCGCTTTTTAAAACAGCTAAGCATCAAAGATGAAAAGATACATGAGGAGTCTGATTATGCAGATATTCTCTTTAAAAGAGACAAAAAGATAATACTGGAGCCTCAAAGTATAAGATTAGATTATAGTTTTAAAGATGTAAAACTTTCAGCCACAAGACTTAAAACTTATCTGACTTGTAAACGGAAGTACTATCATAAATATATCCAAAAGCTTTATGGGCATGATATACCACAAGATGTTCCACAAGAGTATGAGATAGGAAATGTAGTGCATTTAGCACTTAAAGAGCTGTACTCCAAAAAGAGTTCTTATTCAGATGTAAGAGAACTAAAAAAAGACTTAGAAAAAGAGTTAGATAAACAGTGTGGAAAAAGTGAACTTGATCAGTACCTCATTAGTTTACAAAAAAAACGATTACAAAAATTTTACACTTTAGAGATACAGAGGTTTATAGATGGTTTTGAAGTACACTTTTGTGAAGAAAGTTTTAGTGTAGAGTATGCAGGAATGACTCTTGTTGGCCAGATAGATAGAGTAGATAAGAGAGATAATGAGATAGAAGTACTTGATTATAAAACAGGTTCGTATAAACTTTATAATAAAAACAATTTTACAGAAGCTACAGACTTTCAGTTGGAGTTCTATTATCTTTTAACTCAGAGTTTAGGAGATGTAACAAGCTGTGCTTTTTATGACTTAAAAGAGGTAGAGATAGTACCTGAAGCCTTTTTAGGCGAAAAACTAGAGATACTGCAGTCTCACATAAAGGACCTGCTTAACATCGAGTATATAGACTTTGTCCTCTGCGAGGATGAAACACAGTGTAGATACTGTGAATATGCGGTAATTTGCGGGAGAGACTAATGTCATTTAAACAAAATTTGGCTTATGAAGCGAGTGCAGGAAGTGGAAAGACTTTTATGCTTGTTGTGCGTTACCTTTCCTTACTTTTTCGTGGAGCTGACCCTACAAAAATTCTAGCACTTACTTTTACAAATAAGGCAGCACATGAGATGCAAGAGAGAGTAGTTGAGACCTTAGAAGAGTTAGAGTTTAGGGATGAGCTTTTAGAAATAGCAAAAGTGACAGAACTCTCTCCAGAGTACTTAGTAAGTCAAAGAGATACGATCCTAAATGAGTTTTTAAATGCCCATACTAAGATTATGACTATTGATAGTTTTTTTACTCATATATTAAGAAAGTTTTCTTTATATGTTTCACTAATGCCAGACTTTTCTACTTTTGCTTCACAACATGAGCAAAAACTTTTAGAGCGCTTCTTGAAAGAGGTGAGTGTTGCAGGTAAACGCAACCAACTCATCAACCTCTCTTTAGAATCTAAAAAAAGAGTAACGGATATATTTACTCTTTTAGATGCTTTTTATCTAAAAAAAGAGGAACTCTCCCATATTAGATTTATTCAAACAAGTACAGATGAATTTGAGAGGAATGCTTTAGCAGCGCTTACAAGTCTACAAGGCATTGTAAATAACTGTAAGGGAGCATCGGCTTCACTCATAAAAGCAGTTCAAGCAGATGACTTTGATGAGTTACTAACAAAGTCTTGGATTGTCAAAGAGACTTTAGAGTACTGGGTATTTAAAAAGTGTTTTAGTCTAGAGATGAATCAAAATCTTCATATAATTCAAGAAGCTATTAAAGGATACTATAAAGCTAAAGAGCAAAACTTCTTTTATGCTTTAAGTGAGTTAGTAGATATCTACCAGAGGGCGAAAAAAGGCCTTTATATGGAAGATAGGGAGCTTAGTTTTTCCGATGTAACTTCTTTAGTTTACTCGATTCTTCATAAACTAGATGACAGTGAATTTTTATACTTTAGGCTAGATGCAAAGATAGAACATATGTTACTCGATGAGTTTCAAGATACAAGTATAACCCAGTATGAGATTTTAAAACCTCTTATAGAGGAGATAACTTCTGGTAGTGGTATATTTGATAAAGGAAGTTTTTTCTTTGTTGGTGATGTTAAGCAGTCTATTTATAGATTCCGTGGTGGAGTATCAGCTCTCTTTGGTGCAGTTGTGAAGCAAAATGCAACTGAGGTACAAAAATTACTTACAAATTATAGATCACAAAAAGAGGTTATAGAGTTTGTAAATAGAACATTTAAACAAAAAATACATAATTATTCAGATCAGTTAGTCCGAACAGGTGCTGATGCAGGTTATGTTGCAGTTATTTTAAACGATGAACCATTAAAAGAAGCTACAAGCCAAGTGAAAAAGCTTCTCTCTCTGGGAGCTGATAGTAACTCTATTGCTATTCTTTGTGCGACAAATGGTGATGGGGAGGCTATAAAAAATACTCTTTTAGATGAGCATATAGAAGTAGTGACAGAGACAACAACAAAACTCATAAACCAGCAAAGTGTTAAAGCAATTTTAGAGTATCTCAAATACCACTACTTTGATAAAGAGATATATCGAAGTAACTTTTTTGCATTAATAAAACAGACTCCAATAAAGATGTATAGAGTGGACTTTAACAAGATAAAACTCTTAGATACTGTAAAAGCTGCAATAGATAAGTACAAGCTCTTTAGTGATGATTTTCACTTAGTACGTTTTTTAAATTCAGTAGCTAAATACCCAGATGTTGAAGCATTACTTTTTGAATATGAGAGACTCGATACTGCAGCTGCCTCCTCTGATATAAGCGGTGTTAGAGTTCTTACTATTCATAAGTCAAAGGGTTTAGAGTATGAGAATGTCATAGTTATGGATTCGCTAAAACGACCAAATGTTGCAAGTGATAGTATTATTTATAACTATACTGGAATTTCTCTCTCTGGTGTATACCTTAGAACAAAAAATAGAGATGCTATAGATATTGAGTATGAAAGAACTTTGGAAAAAGAGAAAGTACTTGTTAGAGAGGATAAGTTAAATGCACTTTATGTTGCATTTACAAGAGCTAGAGATAATCTTATCATCATTAAAAAATCTGAAAAGTCTAGTTTTGATTTATTAGATTTAGAAGTAGCAAGTTATGGTGAGATGAAGATAATTGTAAAAGAGAAAGTAGAGATAGAGAGACTTCAAAGGATAGATTATAAAGAACTATACTACGGTACACAGAGTGATATCTTAGCCTTAGAGAATGAAGTTGATGGAGACTTAAAAGCTATTAACTTTGGTATTGCTCTGCACTATATGTTAGAGATGATGAGTGTCTTTGAAATAGATTCTTTAAATAATGCAAAAAATATGATGCTCAACAAGTATGGCTCGAGGTTAGAGAGCTCAGAGGTAGAAGATATCTGTACTAGGGTAGAACTTTTTGTGAGGAATACAGAAGTAATAGAACTTTTAAAAGGAAAGCTTTATAAAGAAAAAGCACTGCGTTATAAAAAGCAACTTCGATATATAGACCTTTTAGTGCTTCGAGATGATGGTTCTTATATTGTTATAGATTATAAATCTTCTCTTGCCTATAGTGAGCATCATACAAAACAAGTTCGTGCTTATGTGAGAGCGATAAAAGAGATCAGTGAAAAAAATGTGAAAGGAATCATCTGCTATCTTTTATCAGATGAGATAAAACTAGTAGAAGTTTAGTAAAGAACTGGATTTACATGCTAATTGCTTAGAGACATAAAATACTTATTTATTAGCTTGATTTGATATAATGCTGTTAATTGATTAATAGCTTAAGAAGAGAAGTATGAAAAAAAAAGCTTTAGAAAAAAGAGTCACTTTACAATATACAAGTGCACTTTATCACTCGTCTATATCTGATACAAAAAGTATTACACATGCTTTAAAAATAGTAGATAATGCTCTTTATAAATCAAAAAAAGAAGGATGTAATAGAGTGATAGAAGTTTCATGATACAATTAATAAATATAAATAAGAATTTTGCTTCACAGGAGCTTTTCTCTAACCTGAATCTTAAGCTAAACAAAGGAAACCGTACAGGTTTAGTTGGAAGAAACGGAAGTGGAAAGTCTACTCTTTTTAAGATGATCTTAGAAGAAGAAACAGCTGATAGTGGTGATATAATCATTCCTAAAAATTATAAAATAGGCACACTTAAACAGCATCTTACCTTTAGTGAAAAAACTCTCAGAGAAGAGGCTGCTTTAGCTCTTGATGAAGAGATGCAGTATGATGTTTACAGAGTTGAAAAGATTCTTTTTGGACTTGGTTTTGTACAAGAGGATTTAGAAAAAGATCCACTTTCATTTTCTGGTGGTTTTCAGATACGTATAAATTTAGCAAAACTACTTGTGACTGAACCAAACTTACTACTGCTTGATGAGCCTACTAACTACTTGGATATTGTGTCTCTTCGTTGGTTAAAAAACTTCCTACGCTCATTTCCTGGAGAACTTATTCTTATCACTCACAATCGTGACTTTATGGATAGTGTTTGTACTCATACTATGGGGATTGTTCGTAAAAATATAGAGGTGATTGCTGGAAATACCCATAAGTTTTATGAGCAGTTATCTTTAAATGATGAACTTTATGCCAAACAAAAAATAGCACAAGATAAAAAAGTAAAAGAACTTGAAGAATTCATCGCAAAAAATAAAGCTAGAGCTTCTACGGCTTCACTTGCTCAGTCAAAAGTAAAACAGCTAGAAAAAATGGACTTGATGAATGATTTAGCATTTGATAATACTTTAGCTTTTGACTTTAACTTTAAAGAAACTCCTTCAAAAGTAATGCTTGAAGTTGAAGACTTGAGTTTTGGATACACTCCTGAGAATATCTTGTTTAAAGATATAAGTTTTAGTATTAAACGCGGTGAATGTATAGGGATTATAGGAAAAAATGGAAAAGGAAAGTCAACACTTTTAAATACTATAGCTGGAGAATTAAAAGCACTTTGTGGGACTATTACCTCCCACCCTTCAGTAGAATTTGCACACTTTGGACAGACAAATATTGCAAGACTTCATGAAAAATCAAGTGTAAGTGATGAAATTCACTCGGCGAATACAAAACTAAGTACTCAAGTTATACGAAGTATCTGTGGAGCAATGATGTTTAGTGGAGATAATGCTGATAAAAAAGTTTCTCTACTCTCTGGTGGAGAGAAATCTCGTGTTATGCTCGGACAGATTTTAGCAAGAGAAGTAAATCTTCTCTTTTTAGATGAGCCAACAAACCATCTTGATATGGAATCTATTGAAGCCCTCACAGAAGCTATACAAAATTTTGAAGGTGCTGTGATGATTGTTACCCACTCGGAAGAGATGCTTCGTCGTGTATGTGATCGACTTATCATTTTTGCTAAAGATGGTGCTGATTATTTTAATGGTGGCTATGATGATTTCTTATCAAAGATTGGATGGGAAGAAGATGAACTAGAAGTAAAAGAGAAGTCTGCTCCAAAATCAAATAATAAAGAGAGTAAAAAACTAAAGGCTGAACTAACGAGAGAGAGAAATAAACTTACTTCACCACTTAAAAAGAGAGTTGAGAAACTTGAGGATTCTATTATGAAATTAGAAGAAGAACTCTCAGTGCATCATGAAAAACTTATAGTCGCTTCAAATAGTGGAGATAGTGCTACTCTTATAGAACTCTCAAAAACGGTCTCTCTGGTAGAGAGTAAAGTTGAAGAGTTGTTTGAAGAGCTTGAAGAGGTACAAGGTGAACTTGATACAATACTTTTAGAGTATGAAATAAAAATAGATGAAATTTAAAAGAAAAGGAATAGAAATCAAAATAATATTACTAATACTTTCACTACTGAGTATCAATATATATGCAGCATCAGTAGAAGAGGGAATTAACGAGTCAAATCAAGGAAATAAGGCAAGGGCCTTTAAGATCTTTGAGGCAGCCTGTGAAGAAAAGAATCCTTTGGCTTGTAAGTATATGGCAGAAGCATATAACAAGGGTATTACAGTAAAAATTAATATTCCAAAAGCCTTAGAGTATTATACAAAGTCATGTGAGTTAGGATTAGGAAAATCTTGTTTATTTATAGCTAATAGTTATAACAAAGGTACAGGAATTGAAAAAAACTATACTAAGGCTCTTGAGTTTTATGGCAAGGCATGTGATAAGAGTGTAGCTAAAGCATGTCAACATTATGCATTTTGTTATGAGATAGGACGAGGTGTAAAAAGAGATAGAGCAGTTGCAAAACAGTACTATAAAAAGTCGTGTGAATTAGGCATAGATGATGGCTGTTTTTATGTGAAACAACTTACCGAGATGGGCATAAAATAGTAGGGGCAAAAGCTTTCGTCCCTACTATGACTGTTTGACCTACTTGTAAGTCTAGAGCTTCTTTTTTACTTACGACGATTTCGACGATCTGCTGGCCTATGGCTACGATAGCAATGATTATAACATCTGCCTCTTTAAGCTCTAAGAGTTCTCCCTCAAAACTAAATTTTTGACTTCCTTGGGACTTTAGTAGTACCTCTTGAGTTTTACCATCTTTTATAATATGACCATTGTCTAAAATAATTGTACGAGTGGAAAGTTTATAAATCTCACTTGGCTCATGTGAAACCATGATAGTTGTAGTATTAAACTCTTTATGAAGGGCTAGTATCTTTGACTGGAGCTGAGTTCTCATCTTAGCATCAAGTGCTGATAGAGGTTCATCAAGTAGTAAAATATCAGGTTTCCTCATCATAGCACGACATAAACTAACACGCTGTTTTTGTCCACCACTAAGTGTTTTTGGATATCTATCTTGAAGTTCAGTAAGACCGGCAAGAGAGAGTAAACGCAGGGCTAGTTCTAAATCATTTATAACAAAAAGAAGGTTTTGTAAAATACTCATATTAGGAAAAAGTGCATTTTCTTGATGCATAAAACCAATAGAGCGTTTTTTTGCTTTGATACTTTTATTATTCTTGAGCCAAAATGACTTGTTTACTTCGATTTCACCTTCTGCAACTTCTAGTCCTGCAAGTACACGAAGTAGGGTGGTTTTTCCACTACCACTAGGCCCTGTTAGAGCTATAAACTCACCCTGTTTGATGCTCAAGTCAATATCTAAATTCATAGGACCATTAACACCGTGAAGAGTTTTTTTAATGTTTATATTTATCATCTTATAGTCCAAACTTTCTTTTGTGTTTAGCATTAAAAGTATAAACACTCAAAAGCACGATAAAACTCATTCCAAGCATAATAGCACTATATATATGTGCACCCTTATAGTCCATAATCTCAACCATCTCATAGATGGCAACAGAAGCAACTTTTGTCTCTCCTGGAATACTTCCACCCACCATAAGAACAACACCAAACTCGCCAACAGTATGTGCGAAGGTGATGATGATAGCTGTAATAAGTGCGGGTTTAATGTTTGGAAGTGCAACAAAAAGAATCGTTTGTAGTTTACTTTTTCCACAAAGATAACTCGCTTCAAGTATGTTTTTGTTTAAAGACTCAAAACCACTTTGAAGGGGTTGTACCATAAAAGGAAGGGAGTAAAAACAGCTAGCGATGACAAGTGAAGTGAAGTTAAAGACTAAACTAATGTCAAAAGTATCTTTAAAAAATGTACCCAAGGGTGAGTTTTGTGAGAGTGCTACAAGAATATAAAAACCCAAAACAGAAGGGGGTAAAACGATAGGTAGGGCAGTTAGTGCTTCTATAAAAGGTTTTATTTTTGACTGCGTTTGAGAGAGATACCAACTAAGGGGAAGTGATATAAGAAATAAAATCAAAACCGTAATAGATGCGAGTTTAAAACTGATATAAAAAGGTTCAAACATTTAAAGCACCTCTGTTATATAAAGATCAGAAGATTTTATAAGGGCTGTTATCGTATCTGCGACTTGAAGCTTCATCCTGTTTTTTGACCCAAGAGTTATAATAGACTCAAGTTCAAAGTTTTGTGCTTTTAACTCTAAAGAACAAAGCAGTTCACCCTCTTGTATCTTATGTACCTCTAACTCTAATTGGTTAGCATAACTAAGCTCTCCACTAAAGGCTTTAGCGATAGCTACACTAGAGGCTTTAACACCTAGTAAAACCTTTGTGCCTACACTTATCTTCTCATCTAACTCAAGACTCATCATATGAAGAGTAAAAGCCTCAGTTTGGAATGTGACTATATGAAGAGCATCATGTTTTTGTATATTTATAATGCTCGCTTGAAATTGGCTCATTAGATAATATATCCATATTTTTTAAAGATTTTTTGTGCATCAAGCGTAAAAAGAAACTCGTAAAAAAGTCTATAAGCTTGTATGTCTTGTCCAAAGGAGAGTAAAACTACCCCTTGTTCAATAGGACTATAAAGGCTAGGGTCTAGCTCTAACCAGTGTGTTCCTTTTTTATAGTAAGACATTTTAGCACTATAAAGTGAAGATGAAGCAATAAAACCAATATCGGCTGCTGTGATAACATACGAGAGTGTTTGTGAAATAGACTCTGCGAAGATAAGTTTTGTTTGTATATCTGTATATATTTTAGATGTTTGCAGAGCCTCAAATGCAGCCTTACCATAAGGTGCAGTTTTGGGATTTGCTAAAGCTATCTTTTGTATATCTTTGCTTGCAATGAGTTGTATACCTAAAGAAAAATCTCTTGTCTTTGCACTAAATAAGGCTAAGGCACCTTTTGCATAAACTTGTGGCTGAGTAATAGCTAGTTTATTTTCATAAAGTTTAGAAGGGTAGAGCATATTTGCTGACATAAAAAGCCCATAAGGAGCCCCGTGACTTATCTGTGCTGTAAGTTTTCCACTGCTGCCGAGGATGATGTTTATATCTATATCGGGATGAGTTTGTAAAAACTTTGACTTTAACTCTTGTATGGCATAACTGACATTTGTAGCTACAGCAATGTTAATAGTAACTGCGTTTAGTGTGAGGCTACAAAAAATAAGAGTTAAAAGTATTTTTTTCATAAAAGCTCTTTAAAAAAGATAATTAAACTCTAAACGAGCATCAAGATAATCGTTAGATTTATATGCATCATTATAAAAATCACGGTAACCAAGTCTAACTCGGCACTGAAGCTCTGGATAGGATTGAAGGTTTTTTACTATGCCCCCGTAATAATACATACTATCCTCTTGACCTTCACTTATCATGCCTAAAGGGGAGTTTACTTTTTGTTGAGGTATATTGTAAAGAACTTCTCCATTATCTTTGAGAGAGGACTTAGGACTTGTTTGTGCAAGTATTTTAGTGACAAAAATTGTAGATAAAAAAAATATTAAAGTAGTAAAATGAAAGAGCTTCACGCAATAGATCCTTAAAAAGTGTATAGTTTGATACTAGAAGTCTTATTATAACTAATGATATATTTAATTATTATTTATACTAAAGATAAAAGCTTTTTAAATACTTAAGATAACCTAAAATTAAGCTTCTTATAAGCTTATATGGTTATACTTTCGCCACTAAAACAAGCGTTCGCGTTTGCTTAAATTTAAATACTAAAAAGGTTCATAATGAAATTTACTAAAATTGCAACTACTGAACAAATTGATCAAAAATGGATTTTGATTGATGCAGAAGGTAAAACTTTTGGTCGTATGATGACTGAAGTAGCTACTCTTCTTCGTGGAAAAAGAAAAACTTGTTGGACTCCCAACATTGACTGTGGTGACTATGTAGTTATCATCAATGCTTCTAAAGCTAAGTTCAACGGACTTGGTAAAATAGCTAACAAAGAGTACTTCTCTCATTCTGGTTACTTCGGTTCAACTAAGAGTGTTAAAATGACTGAACTTTTAGAGAAAAATCCAGAGAAACTTTATAAGTTATCTGCTCGCGGTATGCTTCCTAAAACTAAGCTTGGTGCTAAAATGATTAAAAAATTAAAAATATATGCAGGTGCTGAACACCCTCACACTGCACAATTAGCTAAGTAAGGATTGACAATGGCAAATACAATTTATGCAACTGGTAAACGTAAAGCGTCTATCGCAAAAGTATGGTTAACTCCAGGTACTGGTACAATGACAATCAATGGTCTTTCTTTAGACGCATGGTTAGGTGGACTTGAAGCTAAAAAGCTTCGTGTTAAACAACCATTAGTTCTTTCTAAGCAAGAAACTTCAGTTGATATCGTTGCTACTACTTTAGGTGGTGGTTTTGGTGGTCAAGCTGATGCACTTCGTCATGGTATTTCTAAAGCTCTAGTAGAGTTTAATCCAGAAATCAAAGCTATCCTTAAACCAGAGGGCATGATGACTCGTGATTCACGTGTTGTTGAACGTAAGAAACCAGGTAAGCGTAAAGCTCGTCGTTCTCGTCAGTTTTCTAAGCGTTAATCGTTTCCCCTTTCTATCGTATCAAGACTTTTGTCTTGGTACACTCTTCTTTAAAAACTTTACACTTTTTCGCTTCTATCTATTAATTTAATATTTTTTTTATACTCTTAATAGTAAAATACTCTCGTTAGAAATTAAGGAGACAAATGAAATATATAAGTTTATTTACTGTTATACTTTCATCCGCTCTATTAGCAACTCCAGAAGTAAATATTCTTGCTGCAGTTTTTAATGAAGCCAGTGCTAGTGGCAATTTGAAGTACTATTATATACAAACAGATAAAGATCAGCTCGCACAAAATGCAGCAAATACATCTGCCTATGCTAATTCTATTAGTGGCCAACTTAGTTTTGATACTGCATCACTTTACGGTTTTCGTAGCGGTGTGACAGTTATGACAATAATTCCATTTTCATTAGCTGCTAATATAGATGCTTCTATAATAGGACGAGACAATGGTATAAGAGTAGGGGGTGGTGTTTCTGGTGATATAGCAAGAAATGGTTTTTCTGTTTTAGGGGAAGCATATTTAGCATATGACTATAAAAATATGGGAATTTACCTAGGTCGAGAAGTGATTAGAACACCACTAATTAATGCAAAAGAAGTACGAATGTTACCATCAGCTGTTGAGGGAACATCACTTTATTATAATTTAGGTAAAACTGCAAAATTTGATCTAGCATACTATAATAGTTTCAAACAAAGAACTTCGGATGTGTTTGTAAATATAATAAAACATGCACTAGGTGATCAAACAAAAACTATCACAGGTACAAATTCTGGGTATGTAGGAATGTTTGGGCTTAATTATAAGGGAGATAACTACTCTTTAAAACTCTATGATTATTATGCAAATGATTTTATGAATTCACTTTATCTAAGTGGGGATTATACAATTAATATAAAAGCTACTAAAGTTTCTTTAGCGGTTCAGTATATAAATCAAACAAGTATAGGAAACGCAGATACTTATTTTGCCCAGAACTCAAATGTAACAGGTGGAGTTATCTCATCTAATGCTATTGCTTTAAAGATGAGTGCAAGTCTTAAAAGTTCCAAGTTTTTAATAGCATACTCAAAAGTTTTAAAAGAGAGTTCTAAACATGATAGTTTAGTTCTTCCATGGGACGGAACACCACTCTTCACAAATATGCTTACCTCAAATAACATCTTTCAGTCTAATTATGGGAAATCATTATATGCTGATAGTATCTACATCGGTGGTGCACAGGGTATAAAATTTTTGTATAATCAAAAATATGATACTTTTGGACTTACAGGTTTTAGTACGACTCTTTCTTATCTTAATACATCATTTTATAGAGTAGGATTTGATAAAAAACAAGAAGATTATAATATTGTTTTACAGTATAATATTCCAAAAGCTTTTACTTTACAACTTAAAGGAGTCTGGGTGAAAAATGATACATCTGCAAAAGAAGATGGTAGTTTAAATGAACAGATAAAGCTATTAACTCAGTACAGAGTAATAGCAAACTATACATTTTAGAAAAAAATGATAAAAAAAATATTACTAGTATTAAGTATAGCAGCATTAGTATTAACTGGATGTAATTATTCAGAGGGCGGAAAACCTAAGGCCAATGTCTCTGCAGGAGATAAAAGAAATTGGAATTATGGGACTAATAATGGCCCTACACATTGGGAAGAATTCTCAAGCACATGTGGAAAAGGTATCCACCAATCTCCTGTAAATATCATTCCAGGAAAAACACTGAAGATGAACCATTCTTATGATTTAAGTATGCACGATGATATTACAGGCTTAGCTAAAGTGATTGATAATGGTCATTCTATCAAAGTGACACCTGAACATGGAGGTCATATTAAGCTTCATGGTGAAATTTTTGACCTTTTACAGTACCACTTCCATGGAAAATCAGAGCATACAATAGACGGTAAACGTTTTGATATGGTTGCACATATGGTTCATCAAAACCCAAAAACAAAACAGTTAGCAGTTGTAGCAGTTTTCTTTGAAGAGGGAGCAAAAAATAAGGTCTTAGAAAAAATTATAAATCATGTAGGATCTACAGTTCAGCTAGATGCACAAGACTTTGTACCGCTTCAGACGGAACATTATTATCATTATATAGGTTCCCTTACAACACCTCCATGTTCAGAGAATGTACAGTGGTACCTTTTAAAACAACCACAAGAAGCATCAGAAGAACAGATAAAACATTTTAGAAAGTTTTATGTTGATAATGAGCGCCCTGTTCAAGAACTTCATGATAGATTCATAGAAGTTAACTAGTTACCCTATTTAACTATAATACCTTTAACTTACAGAAGCTAAAGGTATTATCGTGAAAAAAAATATTCTTGCAGTAGTTGTTTTACTACTGACCATCGTATCCCTTCCAAGTATTGGTAATAGCTTTATAAAAAATAGTATAGATGAAAGGCTCCTTGAGTTAAAATCATTCGGTTTACAAACTAGTAAAGATGAGAGCATATCAACTTACTTGAATACCTCAAGACATTTTGAATTTTTACTCAAAGACTCACAAGTTTTTTTAAATCATCTCAAACAGTACTCAGATAAACAGATACCTCCCTATGTAAATTCAATGCTCGTAGGTGTACTTATTGGTGCTGATATAAAGTACTCAAACCTTCCTTTTGCTAAAGCCTTTGAGATAGAAATATATCCCATGAAGCTCTCTCCAAAAATGAGTGAAGTGCTCAAAGATAATGATATAAATTTTTACAAATATACAGAGAATTTTTTACAAAACAAAGGTGTCTTATATCATATAGAGTATAACCTTTTAAATGAAGACTTCACGGGTTATATCAAAGATATAAACGAGAAGCAAACACTAAGGGATGGCACAAATCTTATGCTTTCTTTAGAAAATGCAAACTTTAAAGGTAATGGCGAATTACTCGCACCGAAAGAGTTAAGCTCTAAGGTAAAAGAGTTGCATTTTGATGTATCACTAGATGAAAAAAATCTCAATATCCTTTTGAGTAAGTTTAAAAGTACAAGTATTTTGGAGTCTGAAAATACATATAGTACTAGTGTTGATGTTCAAACAATGCTTGTGACTTTAGAAGGTACTGGTAATGATGTGAATATCAGTATGGAAAAGCTAAGAGCTAATACTTCATCGAATGAGGAAGGGAAGAGTATACAATTTAACTCAAAAACATCAATAAAAAGGTTAGAATTTAGTTCAAAGTTAGCAAAATTTAATATGAAAAAATTTAATATTGATGTAGCTTTAAGGGGACTTGATAAACAAGAGTATTCACATTTTGCACAGCTTTTATCACAAAACACTTCACAGGTAAGTACAGTATCTAATGCAGCAATTGAAACAAGTATTACAAAACTTTTAAGTAAGGGCATCGTACTAGAGATTGCTAATTTTTCAGTAGATGAGTTTTCTAGAAATAGGGATGATACTATCAAAGGTTTTAATATTAAATCAAAATTTACACTCAAAGAAGATAAAGACTTAGCACAAAAAAGGATACCGTCACTTTTTGTGCTTATACCAAATATTTCTATAGAGAGTGAGATTAGAATTTCAAAAACTCTGTATAAAAAACTAAAAAATGATAGTCGCATACTAGAAGGTTTTAATGGTTACGAAAAAGAGGATGGAGATGATTATACTTTTACACTTAAGTTTGCTGATATGCAAGCTAGTATCAATGGGACGAGTATAAACTAAGCATGAAGTTTTTCCTTTTTTTCCTTTTAAGTTGGAGCTTACAAGCTTCAACGTTACACCTTTCTACTTCTACAAATCCAGCACGTCTGAATCCTATTTTAGCAACAGATTCTTCTTCTTCAGAGATAGCAGGATTTTTGTTTAATGGTCTTGTGAAATTTGACAAAGATTCTAAAAAAATTATAGGTGATTTAGCAAGTAAGTTTTATTTTAAAGATGATAAAACTCTTATTTTTGAACTCAGACATAATGTACTCTGGCATGATGGTGTTTCATTTACATCAAAAGATGTACTCTTTACATACGAAACCCTTATCTCAGATAAAATCTCTTCACCCTATAGTGCAGGTTTTCGTTTTGTGAAGAGTGTAAAAATACTTGATGCATATACCGTAGAAGTAAAGTATAAACAGGCCTACTTTAAAGCTTTAGAGACTTGGATGATGGGCATACTTCCTGAGCATATTTTAAGAGATGATGAAAATATAATGAGTTCTAAGTTTAACATAGCACCCATAGGTACAGGGGCTTATAAACTAGAACAATTAGAGTTCTCTAAAAACATAGTGCTTGCTGCATTTGATGAGTATTTCGAGGGTAGAGCAAAGATAGATAAAATAAGTTTTCATGTCATAGCTGACCCTATGACACGATTTCTGATGTTAAAGTCTAGTCAGCTTGACCTTGGAAGCATAGAGCCTATGGCTTATGAACGACAGCTTCATGATGACTTTTTTACTAAGTTTAATATTTATGAGAAGATCAGTCTCTCTTACACCTATTTAGGGTTTAACCTGCGTTTAGAGAAGTTTAAAAATCCTAAAGTACGTGAAGCTCTTTCTTTAGCTATAGATAGACAAGAACTCATTGACATCCTTTATTTTAAACATGCTAAAGTCTGTTCAGGACCATTTTTACCAGGAACTCTAGCCTTTAATAAAGATGTAAAAGTCCCTAGTTTAGATATAAAAAGAGCAAAAGTATTACTTAAAGAGGCAGGATATGATGAAGAGAATCCTTTTGAGTTTGAGATAGTCACTTCAAACTCTAGTCCGATCCGTCCTTATGCAGCTCAGATACTCCAACACCAACTTAAATCTGCTGGAGTCATAGTGACTTTGAGAGTAATGGAGTGGCAGGCATTTTTAAATATGGTTGTTTTTCCACATGAGTTTGAAAGTGTCCTTCTTGGTTGGGGGCTTTCACCTACACCTGACCCATATCTATTTTGGCACAAGGATAGTGATAAAAAAGGTGGTTTTAACCTCGTAGGATACAATAATCCTAAGGTAAATAAAATGATAGAAGAGTCACAAAGTATGATAAATAGAGAAGAACTAGGAGAAAAATGGAGAGAGATGTTTAAAATTATAACTGATGATAACCCTTACCTTTTTCTCTTTATTCCAAACTCTATAACTGCAGTAGACAAACGAGTGAAAAATGTCACACCAGCACTTGGTGGAATTTGGCATAACTACATACAATGGGAAAAAGAGTAATGATAATTTTATTTGATTTAGATGGAACACTGATAGACTCAACTGATGCAATTTTAGAGGGTTTTCATAACTCTTTTGATGTTTATAAACACACACATCCTAGTGATGAAGAGATAAAAGCACTTATAGGTTATCCTCTTGATGTAATGTATAGAGAATTAGGGGTAAATGAAGATTTAATTGTGAACTTTGTCAGTACATATAAAGAGTACTATAGAGTTATATCATGTGAAAAAACATATCTTCTTGAAGGTGCAAAAGAGGCTGTACTTTTAGCAAAGTCAATAGCTGATATAGGAATTGTCACTACTAAAACAGGAAAGTATTCTCAGGTAATTATGGAACATTTTGGAATTATGGATTATTTTAAAGTTCTTATAGGACGAGAACATGTGGAGAATCCAAAACCCCATGCGGAACCTATACTAAAAGCACTGAAAAGTTTTGATACACAAGGTAAAGAAATTTGGATGATTGGGGATACAAAACTTGACCTAATAAGTGCTAAAAATGCAGAGGTGAATTCTATAGGAGTCTTA
This sequence comes from Sulfurimonas sp., assembly GCA_003978465.1. Classification (GTDB taxonomy): domain Bacteria; phylum Campylobacterota; class Campylobacteria; order Campylobacterales; family Sulfurimonadaceae; genus Sulfurimonas. Next base: position 26,348 of record QNZS01000064.1, read on the forward strand.
AGTGGTTATGGTAGTCAAAGTACACTAGAAAAGCATACTAAGATAGTTCTAAAAGATGCTCTAGAAGCTATAAAATACTTAGAGGCTAAAAAGCTAAGGAGATAATTTTTTAGGCTTTTTCTAGTATCTCTTTAATATTTTCTAAAGAATAATCTTTAGAATAACCCCATACAGTTGCAATATGATAAGCATTTGTTGCGATATCAGCTATATCCTCTTTTGGAATATTTAAAGCTTCTAATGTAACGGGAGAACCTATCTTTTTAAACCAAGCCTCAAGAGCATAAATACCCTCATCAGCACTAGTAAGGCCAAATATCTCTTTAGAAAATCTTTGATACTGACCAATATTTTTATCTTTATGCCACTTCATCCATGCAGGTATAACAACAGAGAGTCCTGCTCCATGAGGAACGTTATACAAGGCTGATAGTGCATGCTCAATCATATGGTTAGGAAAAGTACCACCTTCCGTTCCAGTTGGTGTTAAACCATTTAAGGCCTGTGTCGCTATCCATGCAAACTCACCTCTAGCATTATAATTATCAGGATTTTTAAGTAAAATCTCTGTAGTACTCATCATCGACTTGATGATAGATTCAACAAGCCTAGAGTTAAAATCACTATGATAAGTAGCAGTAAAATACATCTCGATAACATGAGCAATCGCATCCACGGCTGAGTAAGCAAGATAGTCTTGTGAAACAGAAGCCATTAACTCTGGGTTAATTACAGAAACAACAGGGTTGACTAAAACAGAGGCAATAGAGAACTTTTCTTTAGTCTCATCATGTGTGATAACAGAGTTTCCATTCATTTCACTTGCAGTTGCTGCGAGTGTCATGACTGTAAAAACAGGAAGGGCATCTTTAATGATTGCTTTGTTTGAGAAAAAGTCCCACACATCACCTTCGTACTTCACACCAACTGCAATAGCTTTAATAGTGTCAGCCACAGAACCTCCACCTACACCTAAAATAGCTTGAATTTCTGTCTCTCGTGCTAGTTTTATACCATCATTTACACGTGATAAAAGAGGGTTACTCACTACATGATTTAACTCTTCGTACTTTATACCATATTTCTTTAAAGAGATAATAGTTTCATCATATAAACCACTAATTTTGATGCTGTTCATTCCGTAGACAAAAAGTACCTTATTGATTCCAGCTTCTTTTATGTATCGGCCAATCTCCTTTTCTTTACCCCTACCAAATTCTATTTTTGTCGGGTTGTAATAAGAAAAATCTTTCATCTGTTAATCCTCTTTTTTTATGAAGAGCATTGTATCAGATTTATAGCTTTTTTTGGCCTTTGATAGCTGATAGGATAGACTTAAAATAAAAATAAAAAGTAAGGAGTGTAAAGTATAGTTAAAATAAAAAGAGGATATAATGCCTGTAAATATGACAAGGAAAAATTTATGCCATTATTAGACTCTTTTACAGTAGACCATACAATTATGCCAGCACCTGCAGTTCGCCGTGCTAAAGGAATGAAATCACCATCAGGTGATGATATTACTGTTTATGACCTTCGTTTTTATGTACCAAATGTTGGTAAAATGGACGGACGTGGTATTCACACATTAGAGCACCTTTTTGCAGGATTTATGAGAAATCATTTAAATTCTAAAAAAGTAGAGATTATTGACCTTTCTCCTATGGGTTGTCGTACTGGATTTTATATGTCAGTTCTTGGAAACCCATCAGAGAAAAAAGTTGCAAAAGCATGGAAAAAAGCTATGGCTGATGTTTTAGAAGTTAAAAGCGAAGCTGATATTCCTGAGTTAAATATCTATCAATGTGGTACATCTAAGATGCACTCACTTAAAAATGCTAAAAAAATAGCAAATGATATTTTAGCTGAGAAAATTGGTATCATGGATAATGAAAAACTTCAACTAAGCAAGAAAAAACTTAAAGAGATAAACGGTTAATTCTTTACTTTAGTTGAAACAATTTAATACTGATAAGCATACAGAAATTTTAAGTGAAGATGGCTCATATACAGCTTACTCAAATGAGTATGCTGAGCACTATCATTCCACGAAAGATGGAGCACTTAAAGAGTCTCTCTCTAAACATGTTATACCCGCATTTAGCATAGTACAAAAAGAAGAAGTGCATATACTTGATATCTGTTATGGTTTAGGCTTTAATACCCTAGCGACACTTCTGTACTACAAGCAAAACAGACCCCAAGTTAAATTATATATCTACTCTCCTGAGCTAGATGACACTCTCGTTCGCTCTTTAGAGAATTTTACATATCCTCAAGAATTTGATATATTTAAAGAGATTATTCTCTCTATTAGCAGAGATGGTACTTATGAAGATGAGTATGTTTCTGTAGAGGTGTTTTTAGGGGATGCAAGAGAGTATATAAGAAGATTTGAGAACAAGTTTGACATAGTTTATCAGGATGCTTTTTCTCCAAGTTCAAACCCTATTTTATGGACAAAAGAGTATTTTTACGATATAAAAAAGGCTATGACAGATGATGGTGTTTTAACTACATACTCAATAGCACTCAAAACAAGGATAGCTCTATACGAGAACGGTTTTAACGTCTATCTTAATGAAGGCAGAGACTTTCGTGGGGCAACATTAGCTTCATTTAAAAGTTTAGAGAACTTTAAACTTGTAGATGTGGAACATAAAATGAGCTGTAATCCTGATATTATATCTCTAAGAGACGAAGAAATATAAAAATTATATTTTTAGTTATTAATAACTGATAAAAACTCTTTCCCAAATTGATCGTACTTTTTTGCACCTATACCATTTACCTCTAGCATACTTACCTTATCACTTGGTTTATCATTGGCTAAATGCTTGAGTGTTTTGTCACTGAAGATGATGTAGGCAGGTACTCCTATCTCAGAAGCTAACTCGCTGCGTTTAGTTCGAAGCTGCTCAAAAAGTTCTTCATCATAGTCAAATTCTTTATCTTGTTTTACTTTTTTCTCTTTAACATTAATGATTAAACGCGAAGACTTAATATCAACAAGTTTTAATGATTTTAAAATCTCTATAGCATCGCTTGTAAGGTTTAAAACACTGAAGTCACCGAGTAGAATTATTTTAAGCTCTATCAAGCGCTCAACTATAACAAACCATTCTTTCTTACTAAGAGCTAAACCAATTCCATACATAGATAACTTATCTGCTCCATTACCTAAGAGCTTGTGCTCAGATGAACCTCGGAGTATATCTATTACATAGTTTTTACCAAAACCTTGGTTAGTTTTATAAATAGCGGAGAGTATCATCTGTGCTTCTTTGGTGATATCCTGGCGTTTATCATCACTATTTAAACAGTTGTCACATCTGTCCTTACAAGGATCTAGGGTATCATCAAAGTACTCAGCAAGCTGTTGATGAAAACATAATTCACTAGTAGAGTACTTATATATCTGGTCTATTTTTGTTTCTAAATGGGCTTTGTACTCATCATTTTGTATATCTAATAAAAAGCGTTTATGTAAAACGATATCACCAGCATTAAAGAGTAGTAGTACTTCACTATCATCTCCATCACGGCCAGCTCTACCTATCTCTTGGTAATAGTTCTCTTGTGATTTTGGTAAAGACATATGCACAACAAATCGTATATCACTTTTATCTATTCCCATACCAAAGGCGATAGTTGCAACCATGATGTCTACTTTGTCATTAACAAATATTTTAAAGTTTTGCTCACGTACATGCTGTGGTAATCCCGCATGGTAAGCAAGTGATTTGTAACCACTTTGGTTAAGAAAACTACTGAGTTCTTCTGTTTTTTTACGAGAACTTACATAGATGATACCAGACTCATTAACATGGCGGAGTAAAAAGTTTTTAAGTTGTGCTTGACCATTACTGATACGTCTCTCAGCCGAGATGAAAATATTTTCACGAAAAACTTTACCTTTAAGTACTTTTGGGTCACTAACTCGCAGTTCGCGAAGAATGTCATCTGTTACATTATCAGTACTTGTCGCAGTAAACGCAGCTATAGTTGTATAGGGAAAGTTTGCTTTTAAGTTACCAAGAGAGCGATAGTCATCACGAAACTCATGTCCCCATTGAGAGATACAATGTGCTTCATCAATAACAAAAAAGTTGATATTTAGGTTGTGTAAAAAATTAAGTGTACGACCATTATTTAAACGCTCAGGTGAGAGATATAAAAACTTTAAGTCACCGTTTACAGCAGCATACATTATATCCTCTACTTCTTCATAGCTTTGAGCAGAACTTATCATCTGTGCATTGATCTTTTGAGCTTGAAGTGCTGATACTTGGTCTTGCATAAGTGCAATCAGAGGAGAAACAACTATAGTTATTCCCTCCATCATCATAGTTGGAAGTTGAAAAACAAGAGACTTCCCCCCACCAGTAGGTAGAATCATAAGTAGGTCTTGATTATTTAGTATGGCATCAACTCCCTCTTCTTGAAGAGGTCGAAAGCCATTATGTCCGAAAATATCTTTGAGTATTTTGTTTTTGATTGGTGTCCTTAAAAAGAAGCATTAATCGCATCGACTTCACCCCAAGAGAGGGAATCACTCTGCATTTGATGTTTGATGATATGTGCAACATATCGAGCGAACATATCCGTTTCAATATTTACTTGGGTTCCCTTTTTATAGTTTTTAAAAAGAGTCTCTTTCATAGTGTGGGGAATTATTGTAAGACGAAAAGTGTCTGCATTTACATCATTTACAGTAAGACTCACACCATCAATAGTTATAGAGCCTTTAGGAACGATGAAGCATATATGCTTTTTATCTACTTTTATAAAAATATCATAAGAGTTACCAAGGTTTTTTATATCAGAAATTATTCCAATTGCATCGATATGCCCTTGAACTATATGACCTTCAAATCTATCGCCCATAGTCATAGCCGGTTCAATATGAACTTCATTTTTGTACTTATCCATCACTAGGTGTTTTTGGCTCTCAGGAGAAAGTTCAACACTAAAACTATCACTGTTTACAAATGTAACTGTCAAACAAGCACCATTTATAGCGATACTATCTCCAAGGCTTGTTTTAAGTTTTGCTTTAATACTAAGAGTTGAGCCTATTAGGCTTTTTACACTCGCAATTTCTCGAATTAGTCCTGTAAACATAGAAACTTTCCCCTTTTCTGTTAAATCTAGAAGACTATTTTACCATCACTTTGGAGGCCTTCAATGATTGATTTCGCTTTTGTATGTCCTGCATAAGCTGCTTTACGACAAAGGTCTAGTGCCATGTCATTATCTGCTTTACAGCCTATACCTTGGTCATACATAAGGCCAAGGTTATAGTGCCCTTGAGCAAGTCCACCCTCTGAAGCACGAGTAAAACAGCGGAAACATTTTGCATTATCTTGTGCTACTCCATGACCTTCTTTATATAAAACACCAAGGTTGTTATAGGCTTGAGCATGTCCGTGTTTGGCAGCTTCTTCATACCAAAATGCAGCCTCAGAATAGTTCTGTGTACAGCCAAGACCGCGTTCTAACATAAGTCCCACTTCATATTGTGCAGGTGGTACTTTTCTCTCAGCTGCTGCTAGGTGAAGTTCATAAGCTTTAAACTGGTCATGAGCAACTCCTCCAATACCATTTTCATAGAGTATTGCTAGGTTAAAAAGGGCATAAGGTTGTTTTGCCTCCGCAGCCAGTGTGTAAAGCTCTAGGGCTGCTTTTTCATTTTTTTCACAACCCTGCGCATTTTGGTACATAAATGCTAGAGAGGTTTGTGCGGTTGCATCACCCTCTTTAGCAAGTATTGAGTAAAGTTCGTATGCTGTTTTATAGTCTTTAGCATTGTAGGCTGTATTTGCGTTATTTATCACTACGTTTTCCTTCATCTTAAAAAGTGTAACTAATTTAGTATATATTATGCAAATGATACTCAAAAATGCTAAAATTCGCATTAATAATAAGTTGTAAGTTTATATAAGTGATTTCACTAGCTCATTCTCAATATCACATCCTGGGATATTTTCGAGGGCTAAGAATAAGAATTAAGGAATGAATTCTTTTTTTATTTTTAAAATCTGCTAATAAAACCACCTATATAAACGAGTACTCAGAACATAAGATAGGAAAGATAAATGAATTATGATGTAATAGTAGTTGGTGGTGGTCATGCAGGTGTTGAAGCTTCTCTTGCAGCTGCTCGAATGGGAAATAATACTCTTTTAATCTCTATGCTTGCTGAAAATGTTGGGGCTACTTCATGTAACCCAGCTGTTGGCGGTTTAGCAAAGGGACATTTGGTTCGTGAACTTGATGCTCTTGGTGGTGAGATGGGACTTATCACTGATGAAGCAGGAATACAGTTTCGTATCCTTAATCAGACAAAAGGGCCAGCTGTTCGTGGATCTCGTGCTCAAATAGATATGGATAAATACAGGGTTATCGCTAGAAATGTTATCTTAAACACAAAAAATCTTGCACTTGCCCAAGAAACAGTTGAGTCTCTTATCATAGAAAATTCTGTTGTTAAAGGTGTGAAAACTGACCTTTTAAATGACTATATGGCAACTAAAGTTATCATCACTTCAGGAACATTTTTAAATGGAATTATTCATGTTGGAGAGATTCAAAAAAAAGCTGGTCGTTATGGAGAAGAGAGAAGTGAGGGTTTATCTGCCTCACTCAAAAATGATGCAGGCTTAAATCTCTCGCGTTTAAAGACTGGAACATGTGCTCGTATAGATAGTTCTACTATTGATTTTTCTGTTATGGAAGAGCAGGGTGGGGATGAACTTCCTTCACCTTTTTCTTTTCGTACAAATCGTGAAGAGTTTCGTGCAACTAAGAAACAACTCCCATGTTACATAGCATATACAAATCCTCTCACACACGAAATAATTTCTTCAAACTTTTACAGAGCACCACTTTTTACAGGTCAGATAGAAGGAAATTCTCCTCGTTACTGCCCCAGTATAGAAGATAAGGTGAGTAAATTTGCAGAGAAAGATAGACACCACCTCTTTATAGAACCACAAACCATGGACAATACTGAGTGCTACATAAATGGTCTCTCTACATCACTGCCACCAGAAGTACAACGAGAGATGATTCAGTCTGTTGTAGGCATGGAAAATGCGAAAGTTGTACGTTATGGTTATGCCATAGAGTATGACTTCGTTGACCCTAGGGAGCTCCAGCATACACTAGAAACAAAAAAGATTTCAGGGCTTTACTGTGCAGGTCAGATTAATGGTACTACGGGTTATGAAGAAGCGGCTGCTCAAGGTATTATGGCGGGTATCAATGCGGGATTAAGCCTTCAAGGGAAAGACCCTCTAATCCTTGGACGTGACGAAGCATATATAGGTGTTCTTATAGATGATCTTGTTACAAAAGGAACAAATGAGCCTTATAGAATGTTTACATCTCGTGCAGAGTATAGACTTCTTCTACGTGAAGAGAGT
>QNZS01000063.1 GCA_003978465.1 Sulfurimonas sp.
AAGAGAAACTTCAAGAGTTGTATGAAGTGAATTTTGAGAAGTTTGGAGTACAGTTTGCTTAAAGCCCTTATCTGGATTTCACTTGTAGCAATTGTCTTTGTGTCTCCTTTTTTAGGAGCAGTGAGTCTCTCTTTTAATGAAATATTTAATGTAAGTTCCTTAGACTCACTAATCTTTTTTGACCTGCGTTTGCCTCGCCTTTTTTTTACACTATTTGCAGGAGCTATTTTAGCATTATCTGGTCTTCTATTTCAAACACTCTTTAGAAATGCCCTGATGACACCTTATACTTTAGGTATCTCAAGTGGGGCAGTTTTAGGAGCAGGAATTGCTATAAAACTTGGACTAACCTCTCTTTTATTTGGCATTACTGCTATCTCTCTTTTTGGATTTTCAGGGGCGATACTTACAGTCTTTTTACTTGTTTATCTCTCACAATTTTTAAGAAGTTCTCAGCATGAGTCCCTGTTACTTTTAGGAATAGCACTCTCACTCTTTTATACATCTGCATTAATGGTCGTTTTTTATCTGGGAAGTAGTGTTCAAAATGATGTGCTCATTCGTTTTACTATGGGTTCTCTCTCTATCATTGGTTGGCAACATCCTATACTACTTGGATTGATGGCATTTATTTTAATACTAACTATTTATATTTATCGTTATGAGTTGCAGCTCTTGAGCATATCTGATGAAGGTGCTCAGCTCAGAGGAGTCAATACAAAAAAAGTAACTTTAATACTATTAGTTGTCTCTTCACTTGCCATCGGAATTTTGGTTAGTATAAGTGGACCTATCGGTTTTATTGGGCTTGTTGTTCCTCATATTGTCATCAAACTCTACCCCCTTACAGTTGAAAAACGCATATTTAAAACAGCTCTTTTTGGAGCACTATTTTTAGTATTTTGTGATACACTCTCACGTTTAATTCAAACACAGAGTGAACTTCCTATTGGTATAGTTACAGCTATTATCGGTGGTCCGTTTTTTATTTATTTAATTATTTTAAGAAGCTCTAAATAACAAGGAATTTATGATCCGAAGAATATTCATTTATGCCATATTTATGGCATACTTTACACTAAATACTTCAGCATATGCACAAACTGCTATGGAAATTAATTGTATCCCTATAGAGAGGATACACTCTTCCAAAAAAGCTATTGACGGTATTTCAAAAATTGAAAATAAAGAAGTCTCAATTGTAAATAACTTTAATAATATGTTTTTAGATGCAGAAGTTAGTGGTCAAGTAAAAATAATGTACGGTGATTACAACTATAAAAATAAGAACGACACTTATGCAACTGCGATAGGGGGCATAATAAAATATGAGTTAGCCTCTTTAAATGGTTTTAATGCAGGAGGAGCAGTTTATACTTCGCATGATATCTCTTTTGCAACAGGAACTGGAATAAATCAAAATAGTGAACCCTCTTCCCAATCAGGTTCTTACACTGAGATAGCAGAAGCATATATAAACTATAAGTATAAAGATTTTAACTTTAGAGCAGGTCGTCAATTAATAGCAACACCCTTAGCCGATAATGATGACCAGCGTATGATTCAGAACACTTTTGAGGCTTATGTAGCAACTTATAACCTAAAAGGTTTTGAAATAATGGCGGGTTGTATTCAACGTTGGCAAGGTTTTGATACTGGACTTGAGACACCTTGGGTTAAAACAGGTGACAATGGTACATACTTTGGTGGTGTGACCTATAGTGATGGAGTATCATTTAACCTTTGGTTCTATAATATCACAGGCAATACAAATGCTTTTTATTTTGATGGAGGGTTTGAGTACTCCCTTAGTGAAGATATCGTCCTACATACAGTGGTACAATTCTTAGATGAAAGTGAGTTAAACCAAAGCGGTACTGAGGCAACTATTTATGGTGGACTTTTTGAGCTAACGGTTTATGATATAGGTTTTAACATTGCATATGATAAAGCACTGATAAATGAAAATAAATCAAGTTTTATTGGAACAGGTGGAGGAGCACTTTTTACAAATATGGACACGATAGGTCTTGATAATATTACAAACAACTCTGATGCTGAAGCCATTGTTGCTGGTATTGTGTATAGTATGAATGACTTTGAATTTTTATATGCTTACGGGAACTTTTTAAGTAAAACTGAACATATAAAAGAACAAAATATTGGCATGGAGTATAATTTAAATGATGAGTTTTTAGTCACTGGTGTTTATGTGATGCAAGAGGATTTAAAAAAAGATACTAAAACTGACTTTGATTTTGATAGATTTCAGCTCATAGTAAATTATAACTTTTAATGTTTGAAAATTATTGCCTTGAAATACTCTATGAAGATGAGTATCTTGTAGCTATAAATAAACCTACAGGACTTTTAGTGCATAAGTCGATGATAGATAAACATGAGATATATTTTGCAATGAAGATGCTTCGTGATCAGATAGGTAAGTGGGTTTATCCTATTCATAGGCTTGATAAACCTACATCAGGTGTTCTTCTTTTTGCACTTGACTCTCATACAGCAAAACTGATGGGGGAGCAGTTCTCTTCCCATACTATCGAGAAAATATATATTGCTATTGGACGGGGATATGTAGAGAAAGAGGGTGTGATAGAACATGCTCTTCTTGAAAAACTTGACAAAATAAGTGACAGAGATAAGAGTGCAGATAAAGAAGCTAAAGAGGCTGTAACTGAATTTAGGTGTTTAGGACAAATTGAGATAGATGCAAGTGTAGGAAGATACGATACTGTCCGTTACTCACTTGTAGAACTTAAACCGTATACAGGTAGAAAACATCAACTTCGTCGTCATATGAAACATATAAACCATCATCTTTTAGGTGATACAAAATATGGAAGGGGGGAACATAATAAGTTTATGAGAGAGAAGTATGATATGAATAGACTTATGCTTCATGCTCTGAGATTAGAGATAAAACACCCATATACACAGGAAAAACTTGTAATTCAAGCTCCTCTTGATAAGGTGTTTACACGAATATTAAATGAGTTTAAATTTACTATTTAAACCATGTATTTACGATTACCTGAAATAATCTAAGGAGTGAGTCCTTGGAACCATATTCCCTGATGTTCCTAGAACTAACTCACTTTCTTTAACAAGAATCTGAAGTTATATCTCTTGTTTTTCTGAAGTAGTTTCTGTGTTACATGCACTAAAGCCTATTGTTATTGTAAGTGCTAATGTGATTTTTAAGATATCTGTCATCCTTTATATTTTGATTTTGTTATAATACATTCAATTTCTTATTAAAAGAAAACGAAAAATAATAAAAAGAGAATATATGAGTGAAATAACAGAGATATACCTACATAACTATAAAAAACCAGCCTTTAGTATAAAGAACATAAACCTAGTATTTGAGTTGTTTGAGCAATATGCTTTAGTTACTTCAAACATGCAGATACAAAGAAATGAGTCAGATGAATTGCACTTAAGACTTGATAGTATTGATTTAGAATTAGTATCTCTTTACATAAATGATTTGAAGTTAGATGATAGCCGTTATATTATAGAGAAGGAGAGTTTAACTATACTTAATGTTCCAACTGACTTTAGTATCAAAATAAATAATAAAATTTATCCACAAAACAATACAGAACTAGAGGGACTTTATAAGTCAGGCGATATATTTTGTACTCAAAATGAGCCAGAAGGTTTCCGCCGTATTACGCCGTACTTAGACCGTCCAGATGTTATGAGTGTTTTTACAACAACTGTGATAGCCGATAAAGAAAAATACCCTGTACTTTTAAGTAATGGTAATAAAAAAGAGTCTCTTGATATCACTGATGGACGACACTCTGTTACTTGGCTAGATCCACATAAAAAACCTTCTTACCTTTTTGCACTTGTAGCAGGAAACTTAGGAAGCATAAACGATGAGTATCTAACAGCCTCAGGAGAGAATGTAGAACTCAATATCTACTGTGATAAAGGTAATGAGTCTAAATGTCACCATGCAATGAAGTCTCTTAAAGAAGCAATGCTTTGGGATGAAGAAAAATATGGCCGTGAGTATGACTTAGAGATTTATAACATCGTTGCAGTAGATAGTTTTAACATGGGTGCAATGGAAAATAAAGGCCTTAACATCTTTAACTCTGCTTATGTTTTAGCAGATACAGATACTGCGAGTGATGCTAACTTTATGGGTATACAGTCTGTTATCGCACATGAGTACTTTCATAACTGGACAGGAAACCGTATAACTTGTCGTGACTGGTTTCAACTGACACTTAAAGAGGGTCTAACAGTTTTCCGTGACCAGTGTTTTAGTGCGGACTTAAACTCAAAAGAGGTACAACGAATAGAAGATGTAAAATCCCTTCGTGAACGACAGTTTGTTGAAGATGCTTCACCAACATCTCATCCTATACAACCAAAGTCTTACATCAGCATGAACAATTTCTATACGGCAACTGTGTATGAAAAAGGTGCAGAAGTGATACGAATGATTCATACTCTTTTAGGTGAAGAGAACTATAGAAAAGCGACTGATTTATACTTTGAGAGTTTTGATGGACAGGCTGTAACTACAGATGACTTTCTTTGGGCTATGAGTAAGGCTAGTGGAGTAGACTTAAGTGCATTTAAAAACTGGTATGATCAGAGTGGAACACCAAAACTCTCTGTTAGTGAGAGATTTTTTGATGGAATCTATTCTTTAACACTAACTCAGACTATACCAAATACAGTAGACGGTGTAGAACAACAAGCTTTTTACTATCCTTTAAAGATAGCACTACTTGATGTTGAAGGCAAAGAAGTTATAAATGAGATACTTATTATCTCAAAAGAGACAGAGACATTTAACTTTAAAGACTTGAGTGAAAAACCGGTTCTCTCTATTAACAGAGACTTTACCGCACCAATTATAGTAAATCAAAAAAATACAGATTTCGCATTTTTGATAGAACATGATACAAACAGTTTTATAAAGTATGAGGCTGCTCAAACTTTTGCAGTTGAAACTATAGAGGCAATGATGCAAGGTGCTGATATAAATCCTGCATTTAGTGATTCATTTTCTAAATTACTTAGTTTAGATATAGACCTTTCATATAAGGCACTTCTTTTAGAACTTCCATCAGTTTCTACTCTTATGCAAAGACAAACAGAAGTTGATTTTGAGCCTATTTATGAAGCGAAAGCAAAACTAGCGAAGCATTTAGCGATTACCTATAAAGAAGAGTTACTTTCTCTTTACGATGAGCATCATCAAGTAGACTCTGAGTTAGATAGTCTAAGTATGGGTAAACGCAGCCTGAAAAATAGAGTACTCCATATTCTTAGTGGGAACGAGACACAAGAGTTAGCGGAGCTTACAAGAAAACAGTATAAAGAGTCAAAAAGTATGAGTGATAGAGTTATTGCTTTAGACATTTTAGAAAACTTTCACCCTGAATTTGCACAGGTTGCCAATGCTGATTTTTACTCTAAATATAAAGATCAGACACTGGTTATGAACAAGTACTTCTCTATCTTAGCCTCATCAAATAGAGAGGGAACACTGAATCGTGTTCAAGCTTTACAAAGTGATGAAGTCTACGATGAAAAAGTACCAAATTTAGTTCGTTCACTCATAGGAGTATTTGCAAGAAACTATAAGCACTTTCATACAAAAGATGGACATGGTTACTCTTTTATAGCAGATAAAATCATAGAAATAGATAAGATAAACGCACAAATGGCTTCAGGCCTTTCAGGTGCTTTTAAAATCTATACTCGAATGAATAAAACAAATAAAGAACTTATGAAAAAAGAGTTAGAGAGAATTGTAGCAACTAAGGGACTCTCTAAAAATAGTTTTGAGATAATTAGTAAAATCCTTAAATAACTAGTTCTTTAATTTAGAGTGTGATGGGTATAAAACTTTTCCAGATGGAACAACTAAAGATGAGTTCTTTAAATGTACATCTTGGTCATCAAAAAAGATATGTGCACGAAAAGATTTTAGAATCTTACTCTTCTCTAAACCACCTAAGAAAAATGCTTCATCTACATAGACTCCCCAGTGTCTTAGTGTTTTTATAACTCGTAAGTCAGAGGGTGCATTTCGTGCTGTAACTATGGCGATACGAATAGGAGAGAACTCCATCTTCCTTGGCAGTCTCTCTTGAAGTTTTGCTAATTTGATGAGAAATGCAGCAAATGGTCCCTCCTTCATAGGTGTATTCTGTGCTTCATTTTCATTTTTATGAAAAGCTTCTATCCCTTCTTCCTTATACACAAGTTCACTGCTTTCATCAAAAAGAACTGCATCCCCATCAAACGCAATGCGTACTTGTTTATCATCTGTATTACATTGATACTCTGGTGGTATGTCTAAAACAGCAGATGCACAGACAGCACTATCTATAACTTTTTGGGCATCACTCTCGTTAGTTGTAAGAAAAAGGTCAACATCAAAGGCTTCAAGATAATCAGCACTAGACTCTCCCGCAGTAAATGCAGAGCGAGTGATATTTAGTCCGAGTTCACGGATAGTGTTTAATACTTGCATACCGGTATCAGGAGAGTTTCTTGACATAATAACAACTTCAACAAGGGGTGCCTCTCCCTCTTTTTGGTATCTGTTTAGATTGAGAAGGGCTTTGACTAGTGGAAAACCGATACCCTCACGAAGTACTATATCTTCATTTTTAAGCATAAATGCACGATAAATTTCAATGGCAGTGTCAGGATGTTTGTGAACCTCTTCTTTGAAAAGTTTATCTGCCTTAGAAAGATCAAAAAGTGCAGTAGCCGAGATGCCTATAACGAGTGTTTTATCGAGTGTAAATGCCAATATTTATCCTTGTTTTGTACTCTATGTAAAGTACTTAATATTATACATTACAAATATAGTTTTGTAAAGAAAGGAATTTTAAAGTCAACAAGTACTTTACAAAATATATCTAAGTTTAGTTTTCCTGAATCAGCATGTGTAAGACTGAGATTTGACATTATTTACAAATAAAGGAAGAACTAGATTTCCATTATAAGAAAATAATTGTGAAGATAACTTAAACATGGTATTTCTCTTGTAAATAATGAAGACGAAAAGTGTTCTGTCTAGTATTGTGAGGATCCCTAGAAGTAGAGGTTCACTTTTATAAATATATAAAATACTACAAATAAGAGCTGTATACTTAAAGAATGTAAATATAAATGACATTATATTACTTAAGTGAAAAGGCTTATAAATAATAGTATTATTACATTATTAAAGAACTTAGGAAGATAATGGCTTATTTCGTTTACATACTTAAATGTAGTGATGATACTCTCTATACTGGAATCACTACAGATATTAGTCGGCGTTTAGATGAGCATAACAACTCAGCCAAAGGAGCGAAGTACACAAAACTTCGTCGTCCAGTAATGCTAGTTTATAGTGAAGATAGTGAGGACAGAAGTTCTGCTTCAAAACGCGAGTATACCATCAAAAAACTATCTAGAAAAGAAAAACTGGAGCTTATAAATGTTTAAAATATATGTAGATGGGGATGCTTTCCCAAACCTTCTAAAACCAATTCTACTCAAACAAATCGAGCGTTTAGGGATAGAGACAATAGCAGTAGCAAATAAAAAAATAAGCCTAGGTAAAAGTAAATATGTTTTATACATGATAGTTGAAGCCGGAGCAGATGAAGCTGACCATAAGATAGTAGAAATGGTAGAAGAAGGTGACTTGGTTATAACTGCAGACATACCCTTAGCAGACCGTATCATTAGTCAAAATGCTCATGCCATTGATCATCGTGGTGAGTTGTATAGTGCTGATAATATTAAACAGTATTTAGCGATGCGAAACTTGATGGAAAAAATTCGTGAGAGTGGAGAGATGACTAAGGGTCCTAAAGCTTTTGGAGTAAAAGATGCAGCATCTTTTGCAAATCAGCTCAATGCTTTTTTAGGTCGAAAGGTCTAGCATCGGAGTCTCAATTCTTCTTTAATAGTTCTACCTGAAGAGGCATTATTTATATAAGTCTCTTCTCATTCTTGTTTTTGAAGAGCTTCTTTGTCCTTTTGATTGCATTTCCATAACTCGAGGACTTAAAGCTACTGAAAAGTCCTGTGAAAAAGGGTAACCAGCAGCAGCTGCTACTGAGGCAACTTTGTAAGTATTTTGTATAGTTTCTTCAAAAGATGAACTTTGAGGCATTGAGATAGAGACTTCTCACCGATTACATACAATTTTCCATCTGTACCTTGCTAAAGGGATAAGCAGCACACCTGCTGCTAAACCACAAGAACTTGCTTGGTTTGTAAATAAATGTGCTCTTACTTAAGAGTTACTGGCAGCGATGTCTTTTGCTAAATACACTTCTTAGGTGCTTAACTCTTCTTATGAAGAATTCTTTTTAGATTTCTCAGTTTTTTTCTTCTTCTTCATTAGAAGCCACTTTAGCTTTGGCTACTGGGTCTTTACCCAGAACAAGAATCTGATTCTCATTGAGTCTGATTATCTAAATTGAACCGATGTTATATAAAAAGTTTAAGCCTATCTGTATAATCTCTATTATAGTAGTTAAATGATATAATTTCTGTAATAAAAATATTAGGACAATAGTATAATGATGCAATTTGAACTTAAAGATGAGTATATAGAACTTTTTAAACTGATAAAAGTACTAGACTTAGTAGATAGTGGTGCACAAGCAAAAATGATAGTTTCAGATGGTTATGTAATGAGAAATGGTGAACCAGAACTGCGTAAACGTGCAAAAATCATTGCAGGAGATAAGTTAGTAATCGGTGGTGATGTAGAGATTGATATAGTAGCTGGAAAAGAATAATTAAAGCGATAGAACTGATAGCCAATGAAAAACGCCTTGATCTAATAGAGAAGTTTGCTGGCAAAGAGACTATAAAAGATCTAGATAAGGCTATATCTGATATTTTTGCTAATGGCTCTGATTCTCTTAAGTTGATAACAGAATTTTTCTCACTCCTTGATACACCTAAATCTGATGAAGATAAACTTTTACCAGAGTACACGGTAGGAAGTAGAAAAGTGACTATTGTCCAGACTACACAAGAGTTAGAGTTAGCAATAGAGTCACTTAAAAAGACTAAACTTATTGGCTTTGATAGTGAACAAAAACCTACATTTAAAAAAGGTGAAAAAGCAAATAAGATTTCACTTATCCAGTTAGCAAATTCAAGAGAGTGTTACCTCGTGCAAGTATTCAAAATAAAAGATATAACACCCCTTTTAGAGTTTATTAGAGATAGAAACTTTGTTAAAATTGGGATCAATTTAGTAGGGGATAAAAAAGCTCTCTATGATGAGTATAAAATTCATATGAAAGGTACACTTGACCTTGATGGAGTTTTAACAAAACTTACTTCCAAAAATAGTATAGGCGCAAAAAAAGTAGCCAAAGTTTTTCTCAAAAAAAACTTACTAAAATCAAAAAAGATGAGTGTATCTAATTGGGAAGCCGAAGAATTGTCTCAAAACCAGATTAAGTATGCTTCAGAAGATGCTACTGTCGTGTATGACACAATCTTACATATTATAAATGAGTACCCATTTGTTCTAGAAGCTATGCCTCAGTGGTTTGAAGTTAACTTTAACAATGGCAAATATAGTACTAATCCTTTAAGTGTGTAAGAGCTATTTTTTAAATAGCCTGTTCTGGGTTTTACTTATGGATAGGTTTTAAAATAACAACTACATTAAGTAGAGGTATACTTTTTAAAGTTTTCATCCGACCACTCTTTATCCATATTGTATATATCATCATACCTTTCTATTTGTTCAAGAAAGCTATGCTCTTTCTAGAGAACCTTCTTTAGAGTTTTTCTTAAGTATGAAAGCGATAAAACAATTTTTCTACTAAACAAGGACTAATAGTAGAGTATGTATTTTACAATATTTATCAGAATGTAAAAAGTTCAATACTGTTTGTAGTAAAACATATAGTAAAGCTTTTAAATTCTTAAGCTTAAACCTCTTAAATAAGGGCTAAATAACAAAAGAAGAGATTAGTCCGATTAGTCCACCAAAGACACCACCCCAAACTACTAACCAATCAAGATGCTCTTTTATGAGCTTTTGAACCATCTCTTTTACGAGCTCAGGTGAGAGCTCATTTAAACGTAAGTCAATAACTGACTCAATAGAATTTATCATATCATCATTAAGAGAAGAGTTTTGAAGATGCTTTTGCATAGTGTCATTAAAAGCATCTGAATTTACAATTTTTATGACGGCTGTTCTCATTTTAGAAGAAAATGGCTCACGCAAATTTTCAAGTGCAGACTCTCCTCCAAACATACCAAGCATTCCACCAAATGATGACTCCATTACTGTTTTACTTAGTGCATCGAAGGCTGGAGAAAAATCTGTCTCTTCTATGATAGGTTCTAAGTTGATTTTTTGCTCTTCTTTTGCAAAAAAACTATCTAATTGTTCTTTAGTAAAAAACTCACTCATCATAAGGTTTTTTATAGATGCTTTAAATGCTTCAAAACGTAGGGGGATAACACCGCTTCCATATAGAAGGGGTACTTTCTCAAAAAGCATATGAATAGCAAGCTGGTTCGTAAGTGCTCCAGAGAGGGCAAATAGCCCTGTAAATAGTAGGGAATTATGTAAGTCCAAAAAGACAAAAGACAATCCTATTAGGGCTAGTGCTATGATATTTGTACTATAACTTTTATTTAAATTCATATGACTCCAATATTTAACTTAACATATTTTTTGTAAGTATATCAAAAGTTTATATAGTACCTCCACCAATCATAAAAGATGCTACTAAAGAATCATATGTGGTGCCATTAAAACATAAATAAGGTACGACTAAACCTATTAAAGGACTAATAAACCCTTTTTTAGTACCAATATACTATAGTTTAAACGGTATTTTATCTACCAGCACTCTATGCGATGGTAAATGACATCACTGCTATTGGATAGGGTTTACTTTACTATTTTATTATATTTAGTCAGGAACATTAAAAGTACACCTATAAAGACTATAAAAGCAGTGAGGTAAAGGCTTGTGTTAAAGTTTCCAAACTCAGCTATGAGTGCTACACTATATAGAGGTGCTCCAATTTGACCTATACTGTAGGCGGCTGTCATTGAGCCCATTAGTATAACGGGATTGTGTTTAGAAATCTGTCCCCCAAGGTTCATAAAAAGTGCTACAAGGCCTATAAAAGTGCTTCCATATAAAGCCGCACTTAAAAGGTTAATATATATGTTAGTGCTGAGTGTTGGCAGGAGTATGCCTATGACTTGTAGTAAGAGTGCAAAGATTATAATATCTACACTGTTAAACCTATGTGCTAAACGCATCCAAAGTATGGAAGAGGGGATTCCTGCGAGTCCGACTATAAGCCATGCTAGGTTTCCTTTTCCCTCTAAACCCTCAAGAGAGTTTACTATTTCAGGTAAAAAAGTTCCTTGAACTACAAAACCTACACCTTCAGTTAAGTATGCAAGTATAAGTAAAACTACATAAACAGAAAAAACAGACTTTGTACTCTTTTGATAAAGAGTTTCTTTATGTAGCACTTTATCAAATGAAAGAATATGAATAATATAAAAAGCAAAAATAAATGCTATAAATGCGAGAACTAACCAAGCCTCACTCCAGGAGTGCTTCTCTAAAACTATCTGTGATACTAATTCACTTATTACAATAGCAAAACCGATACCACTAAAGTGAATACCCATAGCTTTTGTTTTGTGTTGTAAATTTAGTTTAAGCATGACTAACGAAGCACCGACTAAAAGTATCATGGCTGAGCCAAATCCTGCTAAAATACGAGAGATTATCCATAAAATTTCATTGTGTGTAGTCCCAAGTATAATAGATGTACATATGCTCAAAACTATACCTATACGGAAGTAAAAAACTTTTTTTTGTATGTTTTGGAGTGAAACTGAAAAAAGTGAACCAGATAAATAACCAACAAAATTAAGTGAAGCCAAAATACCAGCCTGTGTGACAGAGAGGTAATCTTCAAGCATAGATGGTAAAAGTGAGGTAAATGCAAAACGTGCCACACCTACACCTATAATAATAGAGAGAATACCTGCAAGAAGTATATTGGCATTAGAGTTTTTATTTAATAAGGAGAAGATAGAGTATACCCCAGAGTAAAAATATTAAAAAACCTAAAACAGTAAAAGTTATAATCAGTCTGAGTATAAAGTGGTATAAGAATCTTACAAAGGGAGATGCTCTCATAACTATTTTTTGTAAGGATGAACTTTTATTTTAAGTTCTTTTATTGCATACTCCATACCACCTAAAATATTTGTAACATTATAGTTATGCTTTTGTGACAGCCAAGGAGCTATAACAGATGTTCTATTACCTTTTCGGCAGATAATGGCAAAAGGTTTTGTAGTATCTACCTTTGCATTTAAGTCTGTTAAAAAAGCATTTATATTGTATTTCCCTTTTTCGTTATAAAACTCTATGGGTATTGCATTTTTTAAAATACCTTCATTCTTCCACTCTCCAACAGTTCTAACATCCACGATAGGAAGGTCTGAATTTAATATTTCTTGTGTTAAATATGAGTTTTTAAGCTCAGCTAAAAGTGAAGCTGCTAAAAGTATTAATAGTAAAATAATTTTTTTCAATTTATTCTCCAATAGTGTTAGAATTTATGTACTTACAGAGCATAAGGAGTAATGCAAGAAAGCTCTTGTATAATTATACCTATAATATCTAAATAGGAATACAATGGCAGCTTCTCAAAAAGCGATAGACAATGCAAATAGACTCAGGTATATCAGAGCACTAGAGCGTTTTCATAAGGGTATGATTTCATTTTTATTAAATACCCCTGAACTTACACATAAAAGTCTCAATAAAAAGATAGATAACTCTGTAAAACTACTTAAACGTATAAATGAGATAGATTTATATAAGGGTGAGTTAAAAGACTTACAACTTTTAGTAAAAAAAATTATTTCATATAAAGATTCAGAAGAAGATATCAATAATATAAAAGAAGCACTTCTATATGCTTCAAATCAGTTAGATAAGAGTAAAAATGCTAAACGCTATAAAAAAGACAAACATGCAAACTCAATGTTTGATGACTGGGAATAGTGTAGTAAAATGGCTAAAATACTCCTTTTAGATGATGATATCACTTCTACTGATATTCTTCTAAACTCTTAGAGTCAGAAGGATATAAAGTTAATTGAGTGACTCATTGTCAGGATGTTTTAGACTTAATAGCAAGTTGGAGTTTTGAGTTGATACTTTCTGATGTTAATATTCCAGACTTTAATGGTTGTGAAGTTAGCACAGATGACTACCTAAAAAAACTTTTGATTTTGATAAGTTAATCGTTCGTGTAAAAGCTCTACTGAGAAAGTCTTTTCAATCTACAGATAATAAAGTCAAGTATAAAGACTTATTCTATAGTAGGTGAAGAGACACTTATAATTATTAGACTTTCATAACTATAAGTTATTCTGTAGTTTACTAAGAACTCCTAGATAAAGAGTTTATTTATCCCATCTGAACAGAATCTATCTCACCTTTAAACTCAATAATTGAGAAGGTAACTTGATTCGCAATTGATTCAGGTGTATTTCTTCTCAGTGCTGTATCTCTTAAACGAATTTTACGTGTAGGTTTATTGTAGTCACCTATGACATAAGTTACCATGAAGTAAGGATCGGCATGGATATCGCAGTTTGAAAGTGTTGATTCAATATCAGGTACACAATAGTCAATCTCAATATCAGGATCTACCATTGATTTCTTGACAAGTTCTAGAACTTGTGCAAGTCTATCGTGAAGGTTTTCTTTTGCCCCTTCAATCTCTTTTGGGTCATTAAGAAGTGATAGAATTCTTTCTACTTTTTCTTTAATCTCCTTTTCCTCTACAGTATTTTCTGTATCATTGAGAAGTGTAACAACTTCTTCAAGTTTTTCTTTTATTACTCGTTCCATAATAATTCTCCTAAAATAATTTAATTAGTTAAACATATATATAGACTGTACTATGTGAAAAGACAGTTGGTTCTTTAGTACTGGCTATAACGAATGTTACTTGGTTTAAGTCTAGTAGATATAGACTTTGCAAACCTTTTTATCCCATTCTTATATCGTCAGATTCTTCTTTAAATACTTCTATTGCTTGTAGAATATGTAGTGTTAAATCTTTAGGAGAACTCTGTAGTGCTGTTTTACCTAAACTTACCTTACGAGTTCTCGTCGTATATTGATCTTCACTATATGTTAATAATATGTGTGCGTCACCACCCATATCACAACTTGTTGCATCTGTAACTAAATCAGGGATACAATATTCAACCTCTACCTCAAGATCAATCATTGCTTCATCAACGAGTGTTTTGATCTCCGCCAATCTTGATTTTAGTTCTGTCTTTTCAGTAGTCAATTTATCAGGATTAGATAATAGTGATAAAACTTTTTCAAGTTTTTGTTTTACCTCTTGATCTAATACAACTTCATCGGAGTCATTGAGAAGTGTTACCACTTCTTCAAGTCTCTCTTTAATTTCAGTTCTCATAATGAATCTCCTAAATTTAATACAGCCAGAATAAGAATTTTTATCTGTGCTTAAAAGAAGTCTATCATAAAAAAACAAAAAGTTATAATAAATTATAATTTAATATTTATCTTTTGAAAATATATAAATTTAGGAGCATAAACATAAAAATCATATTTATATATGTTGTATCAGTATTACTAATGGCATTGGCAAAAGGCTTTTAATATTTACAACAAGAGCATACTAAATATTTTCTAAAGAGTTACTCACTTGTATTACATGGAATAATAGGGAAAGTACTGTCAAAAAGAAAGTATTCACTTCTTGAAATTGTTTCAAGTAAAACCCTGCTCTCAACAATAACCATAGCAGAAAATATTCAATCTCCCTTGTAGTAATGAAACTTTGCCATTGTAGTATTAAGTTGTAAATCTTGTATATCTGTGAAATATGGTCGTTTACTGTCAAGAGAATTTATTACATCAGTTAATTTGATACTATCTGAATTTTCTCAAACAACAATGTGACGACCGTTTTTGCATCCAAGTTTTTTGTGAAACTACCTTGATATAGGTATCATCAAGATACAGTTATGTCTGGTATCTATCTAAAATATTCTGATTGTAATTATTTTAGCTATTCATATCATAAAAAGTATCACCAAATATTAGGATTTTCCAAGTATTTGAGAGTTTTGTATCAAACTGGAGACTAAGTACTTATTTGGGCTTGGTTAAATTCTGAATATTCTATACCTTCACTGTCGAACTTATTTGCTTTTACTTTATGCTCCTTATATACATAGTTTGTTTTAAAGATTAGGTTTTCCAAAAGAGTACAAGCGCTTGATCTTTGTTCTATAATTTCAACAACACTAAGGTCTAGACTGTATCATTATAAAAAGTATCTATATCTTCTCCAAATCTCTCCAAATGACTCTCACTACTTTTCCCTACATCAAAACAATTTAAGTCAGTTTCAATTATATCTTCTGCATGAAGAGTTGAGGGTAGCAATAGAGTAATAAAGAAAAATCCATATTCTCCTTATTGTGATACAATATATGATGTTTAATTTAATTTAATTTAGGAATACTAATATGTCATGCGAACTATATATATCACAAGATAAAATAAATAAATTTGGAAAATATGATTGTCAAGAAGATGATATATTCTATCAGGCGATGGAGGAGGTCATCTGTTCTATCGCACCACTTTTAGAGTCTGACACTAAGTATAAAAGATATGCAATACTTGAACGTTTAGTTATTCCAGATAGAACGATAAAATTTAAAGTTACATGGTTAGATGATAATAATGATATACAAGTAAACACTGGTTATAGAGTTCAGTTTAATAATGCACTTGGGCCTTACAAAGGTGGCCTGCGCTTTCATCCAACTGTAAACGAGGGCATTCTGAAATTTTTAGGTTTTGAGCAGATTTTAAAAAACTCTCTTACTGGACTTCCTATAGGTGGAGGAAAAGGTGGAAGCGACTTTGACCCTAAGGGTAAAAGTGATTTCGAAATTATGAAATTTTGTTCTGCATTTATGACAGAACTTCATAAGTATATTGGCCCTCGAATTGATATACCTGCTGGAGATATAGGTGTAGGTGCTAGAGAAATAGGCTTTTTATTTGGCGAGTATAAAAAAATCACTTCATCATATGAGGGTGTACTTACTGGAAAACCTTTTGTATTCGGTGGTTCACTTATGCGTCCAGAAGCTACAGGCTATGGTGCCGTTTATTTTACACAACAGATGCTTGAGATAGAAGGAAAGGAGTCTCTTAAAGGTAAGGTATGTGTCGTAAGTGGTGCAGGAAATGTAGCCCTTCATGTAATAGAAAAACTTCAGCAAATCGGTGCAATACCTGTTAGTTGTACAGACTCAAAAGGAACAATATATGATCCTCGTGGGGTTGATTTATTACTTTTAAAAGAGTTAAAACTTGAACGTCGTGCTTCTTTAGAAGAGTATGTTATAACTCATGAAAGTGCACAGTATATACCAGTCTCAGAGTACTCAGAAAATGTACATGCTGTTTGGGATATCCCATGTTATGCTGCATTTCCTTGTGCTACACAAAATGAGTTAAATGAAACAGATGCACATAACTTAATAACTAATGGTTGTGTGAGTGTAACAGAAGGTGCAAATATGCCTTCAACACCTGATGCAATAGCTGCAATTCATTCACATAGTTTATGTTTTGCACCTGGAAAAGCAGCAAATGCAGGTGGTGTAGTTGTGAGTTCATTCGAAATGTCTCAAAATGCAGCTATGAGTAGATGGACTTTTGATGAAATTGATGAAAAACTTAAACTTAATATGCAACAGATTTGTACTCGTGTTGCTCTCACTGCTAAAGACTATGGAGTAGAAGGAAACTATGTTGATGGTGCAAATATTGCAGGATTTAAAAAAGTAGCTGATGCTATGATTGCAGAAGGTATTTAATGTATATTGTAAAATTAATAATTCTTTCTTTAATTTTTAGTTTATTTGCATTCGCAGAAAATATTACATATACTCCTTCTATTGTGTCTCAGATGAGTATAGTAGAGCGAATGGCAGAGAATAATGCTACACATGAGAGCATTGCCTCTCTTGTAAAAGTTCAAAATGCATTATATGAAAAATCTATAAATTCCATTCTGTCAAATAAAAATAGATTTACAAATGATATAGAACAATATGAAGATGAAATATTTTCACTTAATAAAATCATGGTAATAAATAAACGTGCAGGTAATGACTTGGCTGTTTCACGTGATGAAGTTGCCATTAAAATATACTTAATTTTACGTAATCAAAATAGAGTGATAAAAGCAATACTGCTCGCTTTAAACTCTGATAGTATCGAAGAGTATGAGACAAAACTTAATGAGATTATAGGAAATTATCAAGAAGAGATACAAGCTTATTTTCAAAAAGATTATACAGAGATTCTAGTACTAAATAATCAGAGTAAAATTTTACAAGTAACGAAAAAAAATATTCATGACTTATCTGTTCTTCAAGGTGTAACCTCAAACTTAGTAGGGTATCTTTACAAATTTAGTGTAAAAATGTACAGGTTAAATAAGTATTCAAAATACCATCTTATATCTATAGCCATATATCTTAACTCTTTATCAATAGTTGAAGGACTTAATCCTGTCTTAGAAGTGTATGGTTTAAGTGTGATTAAACTCATTTCAATGTTACTACTTATATTTATTATATACTTTTTTAGAAAAGTAGTCTATGTCTCTTTCGAACGTTATATTTTGAAGGTGGAGCTACTCAGTGAATATTCAGTAGAGATATCTGAAAAAATTAAGGGTTCTATAGAGTCACTTATTATTATTATCAATATAAATATGATTATATATGTCTATCTTGATTTTAATTCTATAGAAATCGTTTCAAGATTTTTTAACATCTTATATGGTTTTTTCTTAACATTACTTTTTTATAAGATAGTAAATACAGTAGCAAAAATAAAACTCTCAACTGCACCAAGTGAGAAGGGAAATATCAAGAATGATTTAGTTAATGTAGGGATTAAAATAATTAATTTTAGTATTTTACTTATCGGACTTTTAATTATGCTCTTTTATGCAGGAGTAAACTTAACAGCAGTTCTTTCAGGTCTAGGTATTGGTGGTTTTGCAGTAGCATTTGCTGCAAAAGATACGATAAGTAACTTTTTTGGGACACTTTCTATTCTTTTCTCAGATGTATTTTCACAAGGTGATTGGATAGAGATAGATGGACATCAAGGTGTGGTTGTAGAAATAGGTCTACGAGTTACAACTATACGTACATTTGATAATGCCCTGATAGCAATTCCAAATGGAATTTTTGCTTCTAAAGATGTGAAAAACTGGGATAAACGTATACTTGGTCGTCGTATAAAGATGCACATAGGTGTTAAGTACGACTCTAAAAGCAAAGATATTAAGAATGCGATTGAGGAGATACGTGTTATGCTTGATAAGCACCCATCAATCGCAACAAAAGCAACACAGTACTCACACCATAACGAGAGAACACATACTGCTAAATTGGTCTCAAAAGATGATTTAGAAGGGGTCAAAAACAACCTCCTCGTTTATCTGGATGAGTTTTCAGATTCAAGTATAAATATTCTAGTTTACTGCTTTTCTAAGTCTGTAAAATGGGCAGAATGGTTGGAAACTAAAGAAGATGTTATGCATAAAATTATGGCCATTTTAGAAACTAATAATTTAGAATTTGCCTTTCCATCTTTGTCTATTTATAATGAAAAGTAAAGAGGTTAATATAAAAGTATAAAGCTGACTTCAGTCAATTTGGATAAAATAATTCTTTAAATTCCATATAAAGATAGTTTATGCAACAGACACAATCAAGAATAAACATTTATGCACTTCTTTCTCGTATTATGCTCCAAGAGTTAGATGTAGAGATGTTAAAGATGATAAAAAATGATGAAACAATGTTAGACTTTTTCCCAACATTTAAAAAATGGGCTCCTCTAAGCCTATTTGATGAGAAAAAACTTTTAGAAGAGATGATCAATCCTGATTTTGTAAACCTTTCAGTTCTTCACCTTATTCCATATGAAACTTTTTACACTAGAGATGATCAGATGATAGAGACGGGTGGTGCAAACCCTGTTACAGATATCTACTCTGCTTATGACTTTATGGTTGACTACGAAGTGGCTCGTACACTTTCCTCTGATCACATTGGTGTTGAATTAGAGTTTATGCATCATTTAGCGACTGCTGAACTTAAAGCTTTTGAAGATAAAAATATGAATGTAGTAAAAGAGTTAAGAGAAACTCAACACGAGTTCTTAAATAAACACTTACTTCAGTGGGCTCCTCTATATCTTATAAATATGAAATACGAAGCAAGAACACCACTTTACTTTGATGGTGCTGAGATGGCACTAGAGTTTATACTTAGTGATAATGAGTACTTAACAAGTGAACTTAGTACATAAATGTTAAAGTTAAATGCAGGCTTATGTGTACGTTCACTTAGTGTAGAAAGCGAATGTAACAAGTGTGAATTAGTATGTCCTACTACTGCTATAGCTATTGGAGAGAGTAACCTTCCTGCAATTAATTTTTCAGAGTGTGTTACTTGTGGTGCTTGTACGGCAATATGTCCGAGTGAAGCACTAACTTTAGATGAGTTTGATGCTACAAACTTCTTTTTTGACTTTGTTGAAGATAAAGAAAATCTTCTCTCTTGTCGTAAAAATGTTCCATGTATTTCTGCTTTGAGTGTTGAGCATATCATCTCTTTAGCAGTTCTAAAAAAAGAGATAGTTTTTGACATGGGTTATTGCGATGGTTGTGATATTTCTCACACTTGTTATACTCAAATAATGAAAAACTATGAAGAAGCGACTTATCTTTTGGAAGCTATGGAAAATGAAGCAGTCATAAAGTTAGAGAATGTTTGTTACGAGGACGAATCAAAAGATTCTAATCGTCGAGATTTTTTAAATGGAGTAAACCTTCTAACCGTAGCGAAAGTGAAAAAAAGCTTTGAAGATGAAGTACAAAAAGCAAGTGATGAACTTACTGAGCATACTTTAGAAAAAACAGATATAGTACTTTTAAGAAAAAAAACGATTCCAAATCGCCGTAAGATATTTTTTACAGCTATTAAAAGAGTTGAGAAACCTTCACAGTTTCATGTAGTAGATGCAAGAGAGGTGAGTTTTACTTCTCAAAAACTAATGGACGAAGAAGCTTGTACTGCATGTCAGATGTGTTACCGTGTTTGTCCAACCGGTGCTTTAGTCTCAGATGTAAAAAACTCTAAGATAGACTTTGACCCATTTTTGTGTATAAAGTGTCATATCTGTCATGATGTATGTGAGCCAAATGCAATTACACTAGCAGATTCATATAATGTAAAAGAGTTTTTTGAGCCAAAGGTTCAAAACCTCATGGGCTTTAATGTTCGTCGTTGTGATGAGTGTGATACTTTTTTTAGTACAACTACTAGTGATAGGATGTGTTATAGATGTAAATGTGAAGAGGAAGAAGCAAGAGAACTTTGGGGTATTACAGATGATATGTAGAGAAGGAAAGATAGTATGATGAATGATGACAACCAGATTTCACGAGTGACAAAACTCTTTGGATTTATTGGAATAGAAGCTGGAGTAAGTAGATTCTCCGCTATTATGAACAAAAAGTTCAAAAGCAATGATGATGATACTATGATAATACCGATGAACATTAGAGAAGATGACCTCTACTTTACTGTGAGTAATATGAAAGAATCACAGGTAAATGGTGCTGTCATATCTAGTGAATTTGTAACTAATGTAGTTGATATACTTGATAACTCATCTGAGATGGTTAAACACAGTGGTATGTGTGATATTCTCTACCGTGAGGGTAAAACACTTCGTGGAGACATCTTTAGTGTTCGAGTTTTAAGTGAACACCTTAAAGACATGATGGTCAGCAAAATTGCTATCATCGGGACAAATCATTATTCCAAAGCATTTTCACTTTTAGCTTGTGGTTTTAATATAAGTTATTTTAACGATTCACTTGAAGAGTTAATGGTGTTTACACAAGAGTTAGAGCTAAAAGATGTAGATATTAATCGTATAGCGAGTGATATATCTGTAGACTTTTCAAGTTTTGATCTTGTACTAGATTTTTCTGATTTTGAATCTTTAGGTATGATAGAAAAATTACCAAAACTTTCAATGGATATGAAAAATGATAAACAGTTCTCGATTCTAAAAAAGAGAGCCTTCGAATTAAACGCAGAGTATGTAAGTTATGATGGAATTATTGATAAACTTACAGCTGCAGCATATATAAAAATTAAAAAATAGAGGAGAGAGACTATGAATGAAGATTTAAGTGATTTAAGAGCAGAGTTTGATAAGTTTCTAAAACAAGAGTGTGCTGTCGGTGAAGATGGACAGATAGAGCAAAACAAAGATGGTGGTGATCAAGCTGATGATGAGCCAGTTCCCCAGTTTGTTGATGCACTTACAGAGAGATTACTTGCTCCTGCTATTAGTGGTGTGTATCTTTCTCGTATAGATATCAAACGTGTGGCTGAAGCTATTGATGAGTCTATTCCTATAAAAGAGCGTACGAAGATGGTAAGAGCACTTTTCCGTCATACGACAACAAAAGACTACCTCAGTGGAGCATTTACTGAGATAACAAAACATATAAATGGTCGTGTTTTAATTTATACTGAACTAGCAGAAGCTTTCCCTGCTTCTAAGTCTATTTTTGAGGCAAATATTACTAAGGCAAAGAAGATGGCTAAAATGTTTGAAACTATAATAAATGATTTTGAAGAGATTGAACCTACTTCTGATCCATTAATGGTATAATAATTGAAAATGTTAGATAATACTAAACGAAAAAATATTAAACATGGTGATTCTGTTGCGATTGTTTTAAAACAAGACCAAGATACAGGGCACTTGACTGATGGCATTGTTCGTGATCTTTTAACTAAATCATCTTCTCATCCTCATGGGATAAAAGTAAGATTAATGAGTGGTGAAGTAGGGCGGGTTAAAGAGATATACTAATTAAAAAGGTATTTCTTATGAAAAAACGCACAAAAATTATAGCCACTATTGGGCCCTCTAGCGACTCTTTAGATATACTTATTCAGCTTATAAATGCAGGGGTTAATGTGTCTTTCGTTTAAACTTCTCTCACGGAGCCCACGAACAACACATTACCGTTTTACAAAGAATACATAAAGCTATGAAGGAACAGGTATTGTAATTGGAGTACTTCAAGATATAAGTGGTCCTAAAATTCGTATTGGGGATATTAAAGAAGACTTCTCTTTAAAAGAAAATGATACCCTTATTCTTAGCTCTACAAAGGTACTAGGTAAACAACTCTCTCATAAGACTTACCAGGTCAGTATAAATTACCCAGAAATTTTAAAACAGCTAAATGTAGTAAATAAATTTATGAGAAGAGGTTTAAAAGAAGGCTCTATAAAAAAAGAGAATTCTTATATACTTACAGCCGGAGACCCAATAGGTAAGGCTGGTTCTACAAATATGATACGAGTAATCTCAAGTGAAGCTATAAAAGAGTTTACTTAAATAAGTTCTGATAGATAAAGATAAGCTTGCCAGATAGCAGACGTAGAGATACCAGCTGCAACACCTGCAATAATATCATCACCCATAACTCCAACTCCACCCTTCGCTTCTCTATCTATGCGACCAATGATAGATGGTTTAGTTATGTCAAAGTATCTAAAAAGAATAAATGCTAAAATAGATTGAATTAAAAAACCATTTTCAAAGTTCATTACTTCATTCATTGTAACTCCAAATGCAGGTGCTATGCTTAAGGCTAACCACATTCCCACTAGTTCATCTATAACAATATTTTGAGAGTCATGTGTTTTACTCGCCTCTTCGTATTTGTTTATAGCTTTTATTGCTATAAGTGTAATGAGTATAGTTGCTAAAAAAAGAGTGTTTGTGTCAAAGTAGATAAGGATAAGCATACCAATAGGTAAAGAGATAAGTGTTCCCACTGTTCCTGGTGCTTTTGGTGCAAGCCCGCTATATCCAAGTGTTAAAAAAAACCAGTTCATTGTTGTCCTTATGTGAGAGAAGATGTTTGATAAAGTTTCATAAGTTCAAGATAAAAATCTTTTTCCGAATGTTCTTCAAGTAAGCCTTTCGTGGCGAAGGTGTCATAATATATTTTTTCTAAGTTTTTAAATCTAGCAGGATAAAGTTTTGAGAGTAAAAAGGAGCTAATCTCTTTTCTAATGAGAACGGCTGGAGGTAAAAGACCTACTTCAAGGAGTTGTAGAATTGACTCTGAATGATAAGAGATTTGATGGTGTTGCCCATGAGGACAAGTGTTTTTACTTACAAGTGTTGTACACTGATCACAGTAAACATACTCACTCGCAATTTGAATCTCAATATCTAAACCAATAACACGATCCACAATAGACTTGTTTGAGTTACAATCATAAAACATTCCAAGTCCAGCATGGTTAGGACCTATTGTAAGCCTATCACAACCATAGTTATTAGCAACAATTGCATCAAGGATGATTTCATTATAGCCAGCAAATATATAAGAGTTTTCTAGAGGAATAATAATAACACGATTTTTTGGTAAAAAGTTGTTTAGGTAGTACTCTAGAGCTTCATATCTAATTTCATAATTAATATTAGTTTTATTATAAGGTTTAAGAAGAAAAATAACGAGTAAATCAGTATTATCAAGTGTTTGACGAATAAGACGCTCATGTCCACGATGCAAAGGATTTGCTGCCATTACTAAAGAGCTAGTATGTTTAGCATCTACTCTTTTTTTTGCATTTAAAATATCGATTTTACCCTTGTTGGGTTTTGTTTTTATAAGTGTATATTCTCCAGATATCGCCCATGAACCAAGTCTTTTCATTGTTGCTTGAACACCAGGATGTGTCTCATCATCAGTACCATAGATATGTTTTACTCTTTGATGTGGGTCTATTTGAAAAGTCTCTTCAACATGTAAGCTTGCAAACTCTTCTCCGTCAGAGAGTAAAATAATATCTTCTCCAGTCCTCAAAGCAGAAATTATTTCTTCATTTTTTTGACCACTTGGTGCAAGTATAAAAGGAAAAGGAAATGATTTTCCATCAATAAGTCCTGTTTCAAGAACTTGTTTTGACTCTGCTTCACACATAAGTTTTGTAACAGGTAGTAATAATCCATCTGCAACAAGTTCTAGCACAGAGGCTGCTTCTTTATCTATATAAAGTGTTTTATTTTTTCTTGATAATGTCATATTTTTTACGTTTTTCCCATAAGCTTTTACGACTAATACCGAGTTTTTTCGATAATTCTGTATCAGGGTATTTGTTTTGATATGTAAGTACTATATATTTGACATAGTCTTCAATTAGTAAAATCTCACCCTGCTCAAAGATATTGTTGTCATTTTTGATTTCTAAAATAGGATATGCTACTTCTTCACTATCTATTTTGTCAGTACTTGATATAATAACTTGTTTTCCTGAGATAAGGTCAGAGAAATTTTTCCTATCACTTTTTTTGAGTAGTTGAAAATCAATAATATAAATAAGAGTGTTTTGTGGTAAAAGCTCAACTTCATTTATAGCCTTAGAATTACTGAGTGTAATAAAATGTATTGGTAAATTATTTTTTTGTGCATATTCAAAAGCGAATGCATCAGAGTACTTTTGAAAACTTGAACTTACAAAAAGAGGGAGTTCTACATTATCAAGAGATCTTTCATGTTGTGTATTTAAAAATGTATGTGTAAGATATTTTTCATAAGCAGCTGTCCGTTTCTTTAATTTTTCATAGTCTTGATAGTGATTTATTTTACGGACAAGTTCTTCTATCATAAAAGGTTTTAGTATATAGTCTTTTGCTCCTGCAGCAAGAGGTTTAGAAACTGTATCGTTACTGATATACGAAATCATAAGTATAATGATAGAACTTTTAAATGTCTCAATAACAGGAATGAAGTCTTGACCATTTATATTTGTAGAGAGTAACACAACATCATAATTATGACCTCTAATCGCATCTTTAGTAGAGGTGCACATTTCACAAATATGACCTATTTCACCTAGTTTAGTTGCTATACTTTGGGCTAAATAAATTTCGTTTTCTATAATTAATATTTTCATCTTATCCTACTACCTTCCAATTGAAGTATTTTAAATTTGCATTTGAGGTAACTGCAATCCCTTCTTCTCTTCCAACAAAGCCTAGTTTTTCAGTTGTTGTCGCTTTTACATTAACTCGACTCATATCAATTCCAAGTATCAGTGAAATTACTTCTCTCATCTGAGTCTTGTATTTAGCAATACGAGGTTTTTGTGCAGCTATTGTTATATCTGCATTTATAATTACAAAACCAAAACTGTTTAGTTTTGTAACAACTATTTTGAGCAGTTGTTTAGAGTCTATTCCTTTATACTTATCATCATTATCAGGAAAGAGCATACCTATATCACCCATTCCAGCTGCACCTAAAAGGGCATCTATAAGTGAGTGTAGGGCTACATCACCATCACTATGTGCTAAAAATCCGTAATCAGATTCTATCTTTACACCACCAAGCCACATTTCACCTGATGTATCAAAAGCATGGACATCAAAGCCATTACCACTTAAGGTATCACTTGAAGGTGCATCCAAACAGGGGATAGTATTTAAATCTTTAATATAGGTAATTTTATGTGCATCTTCATCACCTAAGATAAAAGTACGCTTACCACCGTTTGCTACAATAGCACTGCTCTCATCTGTAAACTCTATATCTGTATTAAGAGCATCTCTTAAAACATCTGTTGAGGAGAGTTGCGGTGTCTGAATTCGCTTAACCTTATCTCTATCTATAGTCTCGTTCTCATATACAATGGTATCAGTTACATTGAGGTAGGGTACAATGCAGTCACTTTGACCTTTATGAGCGATTATATGTTCTAAAAAATCTTCATTAACACAGGCTCGTGCGATATCACTTACTAATACATATTTGCTCTTTACTGAAGTGAGCGCATTTTTTAAAGATTCTTGTCTTGTCTTTCCACCTTTGACAAAAGTGAAACTTGCATAATTTTTCATAAAAGCTATATCTTCATCAGAAGAAACAAGAATAATTTGTGAGAATTTTCCTGTTTTTTTGAGCTTTTGTGCTACAAATTGCCACAGTGGCTGATGATTTATACGTAGCCAGTGCTTTTTTACACCCATTGAAAACCGGCTAGAATTACCAGCAGATAATAAGATTAAAGATAAATCAGACAATAAATCACCTCAAAATAGTTATGTGTTACGAAATTATACACTTAATAATCTTTTCCTACCTTTAGGAACTACTTTTATACCCATATATAAATTAAATATGTAGATAACCTATTAACTTTAGCTTAGATTAACTTTATTTGATTATATTACGATAAATATATAATTTTACTAGGAGATATTATGAGAAGTGAATGGTTAAAAAAGCGAGAAAATGATCCAGTTAGAACACAGATGTTTTATGCGAAAAAAGGCATTATTACAGGTGAAATGGAATATATTGCTAAGATTGAAGATTTATCTCCAGAGTTAGTACGTAGTGAAGTTGCTCGTGGACGTATGATTATCCCTGCAAATGTAATGCACGAATCATTAGAACCAATGGCCATCGGAATTGCAAGTAAGTGTAAGATTAATGCGAACATCGGTTCATCTGCAATTGCAGCTGACATTGAAGATGAAGTTGAAAAAATGAAAGTTTCTCAAAAATATAAGGCAGATACAGCAATGGATCTTTCAACTGGTGGAGATCTTGATGAAATTCGTAAAGCAGTTATTGGAGCTTCAAAAATCCCTATCGGGACAGTGCCTATTTATCAAATCCTTCATGATGTTGGGAACAAGATTGAAGACCTTACAATAGAAGTAATGTTAGATGTTTTAGAGCGTCAAGCAAAACAAGGTGTT
Organism: Sulfurimonas sp.; assembly: GCA_003978465.1. Lineage (GTDB taxonomy): Bacteria > Campylobacterota > Campylobacteria > Campylobacterales > Sulfurimonadaceae > Sulfurimonas. Next base: position 27,003 of record QNZS01000063.1, read on the forward strand.
TCTTACTTTACTATTCATGCTGGTTTCCTTTTAGAAACTATGCCAAACATAGCAAAGCGTAAAATGGGTATCGTTTCTCGCGGTGGTTCTTTAATGGCTGCATGGATGATGCATTACCATAGAGAGAATCCTTTTTATACTGCATTTGATGAAATTCTTGATATTTGTGCAAAGTATGATGTTTCTTTATCTCTTGGAGATTCACTTCGTCCAGGTTGTTTAGCTGATGCTTCTGACGCTGCACAACTAGGAGAGCTTAAAGTTCTTGGTGAGTTGACTCTTAGAGCATGGGAAAAAGATGTTCAAGTTATGATTGAAGGTCCAGGACATGTGCCTATCAATCAAATTGAGCGTAATATGAAGATTCAAAGAGAACTTTGTCACGAAGCTCCTTTTTATATCTTAGGGCCACTCGTTACTGATATCGCAGCTGGGTATGATCATATTTCTTCTGCTATTGGTGCAGCTGTTGGTGGATGGCATGGTGCTTCAATGTTATGTTATGTAACACCAAAAGAGCATTTAGGCCTTCCAAATGCGGATGATGTTCGTGAGGGAATTATCGCTTACAAAATTGCGGCTCATGCAGCTGATATCGCTAGAGGCCGTAAAGGTGCTAGAGATGTTGACGATGCTATGAGTGATGCTCGTTATACATTTGACTGGGAAAAGCAGTTTGAGTTATCTTTAGATGGTGACCGTGCTCGTGAGTACCATGATGAGACTCTTCCTCAAGATGTATTTAAAGAAGCAGAATTTTGTTCTATGTGTGGACCAAAATTTTGTTCTTACAAAATTACTCAAGAAATTATGGATAACCCTGAGGGAATTCAAAGAATTATTGACGAGAATAAAGCTAAAGAAGAAGCAGAAGCTACTGCTGCTCTAGCATAAACTAAAACTTAAAAAAGTAATATTTAAATAAGATAATACTAGTCTTGTTTAAATATGCTAGTATGCGAAAATAAATTAAAGGAAAATTTTAATGACTGAAGAAATAGTAAGAACAGCACTTTCAAAAGTAATGTATCCAGGATTTACAAAGGATATCATAACTTTTGGTTTTGTTAAAGATATAAATATTGATGGTACAGCAGTAAGTTTTACTGTTGATATTACATCAAGTGCACCAGAAGTTGCACAAGAGATCAAAGATAAATCGGCTGAAGCACTTAAAGATGCTGGTGCTACTACGATTAATTGTAATATTAAAGCACCTGTACTACCTAAAGAATCTTCATCTCAAGGTAAGAATATTGCACCACAAGTTAAAAACTTCTTGATGGTAAGTTCAGGTAAAGGTGGAGTTGGAAAATCAACTTCATCAGTAAATATTGCAGTTGCTCTCGCTGCACAAGGACTTAAAGTAGGTCTATTAGATGCAGATATTTATGGTCCAAATATCCCTCGTATGATGGGTTTAAACGGTGTTAAACCAGAAGTTACTGGAAACAAAGTTATGCCTCTTAAAGCTTATGGTATCGAAATGATGTCTATGGGTGCACTTATGGATGAAGGTCAAGCTTTAATATGGCGTGGATCTATGATAATGAAAGCAATTGAGCAATTCTTACGTGATATTTTATGGTCAGAGTTAGATATTCTAGTTATCGATATGCCACCAGGAACTGGTGATGCTCAGCTTACTCTTGCTCAGTCTGTACCGGTTACAGCTGGTATTACAGTAACAACACCTCAGAGTGTTTCTTTAGATGACTCACGTCGCTCATTAAGCATGTTCAAAAAACTTGATATTCCAGTTGCTGGAGTTATTGAGAATATGAGTGGGTTTATTGCTCCCGATACTGGTGTTGAGTATGATATCTTTGGTAAAGGAACATCTAAGCCTATGGCAGAAGAATTCGATACTAAAGTTATCGCTGAGATACCAATAGAACCATCAATCAGAACTGGTGGAGATGAAGGTAAACCTATTGTTTTTGCTAATCCAACTTCTGAGTCTGCAAAACGCTTTATAGCTGCTGCTGCTTCAATTTGGGCAACAATCGAAGAGATTAATGCAAATGGTGGAGTTGATAATAAAGGTGTTCAGCCTACAACACCTCCAGGAGTATCTGCTTGTTCAACTGGTGCTGCACCAGAACCTAAAAAAGAAGCATCATCTGATGAGTCTTGTGGTACAGGATGTGGTTGTCATTAATTGACAGTTTGTCTTTACTTTAAAAAGCCAGTAGCTACTTTTGTAGTTACTGGCTTTTTTTATACCAAAAAATTAGTTAATATCAGTATCTGATGTTAACTGAATATGAAATTTTTATGTAGTTACAAGATCTTTTGATAACATTATGAGAAATTTGATTAAGAAAGTCTTAGTATTTATTCATGATATCATTTACGATGTGTGTTGTGAGCCCATCTTTTACAACTAAAGCAGTTATAGTTACTTTCCCAACTGCTCCTTTGATGCTGAGGGATACAAAGTTTAAAGAGACATTTATAATTGTTGCTTCAGCAAGGGCTAAAAGTATAAGAGTAACGATTAGGAGCAATGTAAATTTTGTATGCATGAAGCACACTAACTATTGAAATATAGTCAAGACTAACAAAAAACTTTTAAATATTAAATGAGAGTTTATAGGAATAAGTAAATATTATTCGATTGAAATGGAATAGATTTAACTACATAATCTTTTGTTAATAAATTTACAGTAAATATTTATTCCGTATTTCTATCTAATATATCGTAACCAAGAGACTTATTGTTATTATCTTTCCATTAAATCTAAATTTTATAATCCCAAGTCTATTTCTCAGTTTTATTATATGCTGCTTTTTTCATTGCATCAAATTCTTTTTGCATCTCTCCAACAAGTATATCTTTTTCTCTTTCTGCTTCTTCTATTTTTTTAAGAATTTCTCTTCTTTCTTTTTCCATTTCCGCAATACTTGCATTTATCTCTGGTAGTGTTCGTTGCATGTTTATATTATTCCTTCTATATGTTATTTGTTTCACACTAATTATAGGTAGTATTTCTTAATGAATGGTGTACAGTTAGTAAGAATAAAAGGTATATATAAAAGTAAATTAGATGATAAGGGAGAATCCATTGAAGATGTACTTCCTGGTGTAAGTAAATCTTCAGTTAGTTTGATAAAAGGAAAAAGTTATCAAACATATTAGTTATTGTAATAAGGATAAATGGATAATCGAATTATATGAAAGTAATGCTTTTAATCTACTTAAATATTGGAGGTAACTAGAAAAGCTTATATTTTTGTTTCTATAATATACATCATTTAATTTTATGGGTCATTGATTTTCTTAAGAAGTTGCCTTTTTTCTATTTACATTTTTACTAATACATTTTATATTTTATATTATGAGTATTGAGGTATTCGGATATCTCTTTCGTTGTAAGACCATTTGAATGAAGTCTATGAATTAAGTTTAATTGGAATTGTTGTTTTTAAGGGAGAATATATTTACAGTTAACGCTTTAGTTATAGTTGTGACATTATATTCTACTACACCAACATCTAGGTAACAATTTATATAATGAAACCTACTTCACCCTCACAATGTTGTCCAGTTGGGAAGAAGAAAAGGTATATATAAAAGTAAGCTAGATGATAAGGGAAGACATATTGAGGAGTTCCTTAGCAAATGTGTTAGTAAATCTTCAATCAGTAAGATAATAGATGTCAAGTATCAAACATTAGTCAGCTATTGTAATAAAAGAGAAATAGGGTCTTATCTATAGTCTAAAATCTATTTCTCAGTTCTCGACTTAACATTGCTGCTTTTTTCATCTCTGCGGCGATGATAACTTTTTCTCTTTCTGCTTCTTCAATTTTTTTAAGAATTTCTCTTTTTTCTTTTTCCATTTCCGCAATAATTGTGTTTATCTCTGATAGTGTTCGTGGCATGTTCTTATTATTCCTTCTTTATTTTATTTTAATTGTTTCATACTCATTATAGGTATTATTTCCTAATGAATGGTCTATCCTTCTAAACTTTTAGAAATAATTTCTTTAAAAAAGTCCCGGTCTTTGCTCTCAAAGTAAATGATAATATATTCAGTATAATATATATAACAGTGGTAAGTCGATCAGTAAAAATATCGTATTCCGATCCAAGAATATTTGCTAACCACCTTACAAAACTTCCATCTTGAAAATTAAAATACAATCCATAATACGAATAAGTATCTTTTGTTTCTATATTCCACATAATAAACAAGATCACTACAGGAACACACAATCCTATCCATCTCCATGTTCTTTCTACTTCCATATTATTGCCTTTTTATTTTGTTATTATTTATTTTGTTCTAAACTAATTATACCTATATATCTTATATGCAATAAAGAAATTTATCAGTTACCTATTCTTATAATGTGGATGTTTATATATTAGCTCTGGCATTGAAGTGTTTTCTGATTCAAGTCTAATGTATTCCCGATATTTACTATATGCATTATTAATCTGAGTATCAGTGACTTGGAGATAGTGTTTAAGTACACCTTGTGGAGCATGCCTAGACAGCTGTCAGCAACCATCCCCTCAATCTGGAAGTCAATCATCACATTCATCAACACTCGTCTTCAATCAGTAAGATAATAGATGTCAAGTATCTAACACCAATCAGTTACTGTAATAAAAGAGAAATTGGATGTACTTTTTAGTTCCTACTCTTATCCTTTATTGTACATCTTTTTATAATATTTATATTCACCTTTTGTTTCGCGATACTCTGTTTTTACTTCTTTCAGATAGTTCTCTACAAGGTATTCAATTCCATCAATTCCTTCATCTTCTAAAGTTTTAAGACGCTCTTCAAGTTGCCCTGAATATATATATAAGTCATCGACTAAACAGAAATCTAAAGTTTCCATGGACTCAATAAAATTCATTTTTTCGCTTTTAGATTCCTCTATCATTTCTTGTAAGAATTCTTCCATTTTCTTTTCTATTTTCAATTTCTTATAGCGTTTTAGACCTCTTTCTTCCAGACCCCCACCATCGCTATCTTGATCAAACTCATCTACTTCACAAATAAAGAGTTTTAGACCTAACAATTTTCGCATGTTTGGATGATTTCTTAATTTGTCTAGTAGCGGTGTCTTGCTTGTTTTATTCTTGCTCATCTTATGCCTTTTCTATTTTATTTTACCATACTTATTATAGTGCTTATTACTTTTAGTTTACTAAGAGTATAATAATTTAATAAAGGAGATTTATGGACATAGATAGAATGGAATTTAAAGTTAACAATTTAAAAGAAAGAGTAGAAGAGCTATGTGATAAATCTAGTGCTTATGTTCGATATATAGTTTTAAGTGTATTGGGACTAGTCATCTCCCTGGGAAATATTATATCAAATATGTTATTTGGTTTTGATAATTTATATGAACATGGCGATTTTATTATTTATATGTTGATCTTTTCAAGTTTCGCTTTTTTCATGATTAGAGCAATGAAAAGAGATGTGGATAGAGATCATTTAATTGCTAACAGCATTTATATGAGTGCTTTGATAGAAATAGAAAACATGAAAAATAAATCTGAAACTTCTACAGAATAAAAAAGAAATAGGGTCTAATCTATAGTTTAAAATCTACTTTCTCCAACTTTGAGTTTGTCATACTGCTCTTTGTGATATTCGTATGAATCTATCTCAACACTATAATCTGTCCTTGCAACTTGTAGGTAGTATTCTATAAGGTCTGTGATTCCATCCACTTTACTCCATTCATATAATTTAAGTCGTTCTTCAAGTCGACATGAATCTACATAAAATGTATTCTCTAACCCTTCATTGAAGTCGTTTAGAAAGTCAATATAATTCACATTTTCACTTTCGCTTTCTAATAATAATAATTCTAAGTCTTTTTCTTTTTCTGCTTCTATCCCCAATTTCTTATATAGTTCTGAACCTCTTTCCTGGAGATCCTCACCGTTACCATTATCCACCAACTCGTCTACTACACAAGTAAAGAGTTTTAGATCTAATAACTTTCTCATTTGTGGATGATCTCTTAATTGGTCTAGTAGTGGTGTTGTACTTTTTTCATTTTTCATTTTTATACCTATTTTATTTTAGCATATTATTTAATGCTTACTCTCAATCCTTTTCATAGAAGTATGGTTCTGCGATATGTATTATTTCTTTTGATCTAAATATGCTTTTGCTTTTGCTATTCGCCCACTTATCTGAATATCAGTTTCAGTTAATTTCTTTTGCTCTCGATATGCTTTTGCTTTTGCAAGTCTCTCAGTTCTTTGAGTATTATCTTCTTTTAATGCCATTGCTTCTCTTTATATCTAATTACATAATCTTAGCATATAATTTAATACATACTCTCATTAGAGTATAATAATTTAAGAAAGGATTATTATGGAAGTACTTTTAAAGTTGGGATTTGTTTTATTAGTAATATGGATAATAAGTGGTTTGATAAATAAAAGGAAAGTTGAAAAAGAAACA
>QNZS01000030.1 GCA_003978465.1 Sulfurimonas sp.
AGCAAAAAAAATACCTGATTTAGCCAAAGGTCTTGGAAAAGGGATCAAAAACTTTAAAGCTGAGATGAAAGAGGTTGATGAGAGTGTTGCACAAGATGCTCCAAAAAAAGTTGAGGGTGAGCAGGACGTAGCATCTGCTCAAGCACCACACACTACAACACAAGCATAGCACTTTGAAACAACGTGTATCGGCGCTTTTGCGCGAAAAACTGGGTCGTGAGGTTGTTTTAGAAAAACCACGTGACCGTTCTTTTGGTCACTTTGCTACTCCTATCGCTTTTTCACTTGCTAAAGAACTTCGTAAATCTCCTATGGTCATTGCTGAAGAAATTGCTTCATCTTTTGGTGAGTATGAAGAGTTCTCAAGTGTTGAATCGGTAAAAGGCTACCTTAACTTTAGACTTAGTGAAAGTTTTTTAGCTGAGTATGCTTCATGGGCATTAGATAACCCTTCAGATTTTGCTAAGCAAGAAAAAAATCAAAAAATACTTTTGGAATTTGTATCTGCAAACCCTACAGGACCATTACACATTGGTCATGCTCGTGGTGCTGTTTATGGCGATACATTGTATCGTTTAGCTAAACACTTGGGCTATGACATTACAGCAGAATACTATGTTAATGATGCAGGAAATCAGATAGATTTACTTGGTCTCTCTATCGCCCTTTATGCCAGAGAACATATTTTGAAAGAAAATATAGAGTATCCTGAATCTTATTATCGTGGTGAATACCTCGAAGGTTTAGCTAATGGTGCTATAGACAAATTTGGTATAGAAATCTTTTCTGATGAATCTCGATATAAAGAGTTAGCACTTTGGGCAAAAGATGGTGTTATGGATATTGTTGTAGATACTTTAGCTAACACAAATATCCATTTTGATACTTTTGTAAATGAATCTGGCCTTTATGAAGATTGGGACCGTGTTATGAAAAAGATGGGTGATAATGTTTATAAAAAAGAAGATAAACTTTGGATAAAATCTGAGTCTAAAGGTGATGATCATGATAGAGTGGTTGTTCGTGATGATGGTCGTCCTACTTACTTAGCTGGTGACATAGTTTACCACAACCAAAAGTTTGAACGTGGCTACGATCAGTATATCAATATCTGGGGAGCTGACCACCATGGTTATATCCCTCGTGTAAATGCAGCTATAGATTTTTTGGGTTATGACTCAAAAAAACTTGAGGTACTTTTAGCACAAATGGTAAGCCTTCTCAAAGATGGGGAACCTTATAAAATGAGTAAACGTGCTGGTAATGTTATACTTATGAGTGATATAGTGGACGAGATAGGAAGTGATGCTCTGCGTTTTATCTTCGCTTCAAAGAAGTCTGATACTGCATTGGAGTTCGACCTTGCTGAGTTTAAAAAGCAAGATAGTTCAAACCCTATTTTTTACATTCAGTATGCTCATGCTCGTATTCAAACGTTACTTAGTAAAGCGACTGTCTCTAGAGAAGATATAAATAGTGCAAGTCTTAAAAACTTAGGTGAAAACGCAGATACTTTACTCTTTGATGCACTGTTGCTTCCTGAAGTTGTTGAAGATGCTTTTAACTCAAGACAAGTACAGAAACTTCCAGAGTATTTAAAATCACTTGCAGCATCTCTACATAAGTTTTACTATGATGTTCGTATGATTGGAACAGATGATGAAGCAAAACTGCTTAAACTTCTTTTAGTAGTAGCACTAAGCATTAAAACAGGTTTATCTTTGATGGGTATTGAAGCTAAAGATAGAATGGTTAAAGAAGAGGAATAAATAATGGTAATTCCAGATAATAGAACAGGTTTTTCAATGAAAGTTGAGGGAATTTCCCTTATACGCCCTGACTTGTATGTGATAGCAGCTGAGTTAGGGATTCAAACTAAAGATGTATTGTTTGAAAATAAGATACTGACTGTTTACAATACTTCTAAAGTCTGTCAAGAGATTGTAGATGATAATGCTCTTGCATCTTTCATTGCCATGGCTATTAGTATCTCTACTGATGATATTAGTGAAATGACCGCCGTCAAAGCAAAACCCAAAGTTCTAGATATGGAAGGTATGTTTGATGATGATGATGATGATGACTAGTTTTTAAGCTGTGGATAAAGCTTTTGTACCTCACTTAATGCACTTCTTGGAATTTGAATTAGTAGTGGTGTTTTGTCCTTATCCAAAAGTGAGATAATTCTTTTTAAACTTGTCTCATCCATAGCTGTACATCCTGCTGTAGAACTATTTATATCTTTTTGTATATGTAAAAAGATGCAAGACCCTCGTTTAAATTCCCCTCTTTTATTATGTGCTACAGTAACTCCATATTTATACTGATGGTCATCTCGTTTTATAAATTCAAAACTTTTTTCATTTCCATTTGCTTGAATTATATGATTATAAAAATTTGAACTTGAATCATCAACACAGATAAGTTTTTTTGATGCATGAAGATAAGGAAGTTTATAGTTAGTCTCATGGGCATACCCAAAGATATCTGTTAGTTTAAATATCCCAGCAGGGGACTTCCTATCGCCTTCATACTTAAGAGGCTCAGTACTCTTTTGTAAGAGTTGAACCTCTCCAACTCCCCATCCTAACCCATTTTCACCTAAATTTACTTCTGTGGTAAGCAAAATTTTATTATCTTCAAAAAATTCTAATGATGCTCTAGATGTATCAAAGTCAGTTGCAACTACTAAGATGATTTGTTGAGATGAAAACAAGTATATTGGAAATATTATCAAAATTAAGAAACTTTTTATCATAAAGTATGGTACTATTACTATTAAGAACAAAAGCTTAAATATCGTTTATTATAAAAAATTTAATTTTGGAAAATATTATGGGTATTAAAATTAGACAAGCAAAAGTAGCAGATAGTGCTTTTTTAGCACAGATGATTTTGCAAAGTTCTCGTGCGGGAAAGAAAGATGGTGTGTTTGATCTTCTTTTTGCAACTAATGATGATGCAACTATTTTAAAAAGACTCGAAGAATTAACTCAAACTACTGCTATCAGCCACTGCCACTATCGTAACTTTCTTTTAGCTGAACTAGATGGTAAGCCAGTTGGGACACTTTGTAGTTATGAACCTCGTATCTCAAACAAAGAAACATTTATTAAAGCACTTAGTGAAATAGGGTGTAGCGATGAAAATAATGCATTAGAAGTAATGTATATATGTTCTTTTAAGCTTAACAACCGAACACTTATTTTTGACTTTATGGAAGAGCTTGAAAACTTTATAGATGTAGGTGTATTAAAAGTATTAATGCAAAAGTCACTTTTAACTGCAAGACTTAAAGGTTATACGATAGCCCAAACAATGATAGAAATAGGCTCTTTGGAGTCGGAACTCTTCTATAAAAAAATGGGATTTAGAGTAGTTGAACAAAAAGAGTGTGCACTCTATAAAGAAAAATTTGGTCGTAGTGGTATGTCTCTGATGAGCATAGAGTTTTAGGACATATGTTAGAACCTACTTATCTCTCCCTTTTGCCCTCACTTTTAGCGATATCCTTAGCCCTTTATAGTAAAAATGTAATTCTTTCTCTTTTTAGTGGAGTTATTGTGGGAGTTCTTTTTTTAAATGATTTTGCTCTTCTAGATTCTTTTATAGCTATTTATCTTCTCTTTAGTGGTTTAATGAAAGAAGACTGGATATTAAAAACTTTAGCATTTGTGATTTTAGCGGGTTCTATTATGGCCCTGATTGAAAGAAGTGGTGGGGTTGGTGGTTTTGTTCACTTTGTTCTTAACAAACACTCTCTTGTTAAGTCTGAGCGCTCTGCTTTGATGCTTAGTTATATCTTAGGTATAGTTATCTTTATAGAGACATCCATTACTGCTTTAGTTTCAGGGGCAGTTGGAAAACCACTATGTGATAAGTATAAAATCCCTCATGAGAAACTTGCTTTTGTCTGTGACTCTACTTCTGCGCCAATTGGATCTCTTATAGTACTTAATGGATATGGAGCATTACTACTAGGGCTTATAAGTACACAGATATCCTTAGGTTATATTGAGAAAAGTGCGACAGAGATGCTTATTAGTACTCTGAAGTATAACTTTTATGCGATGATCGCACTGGTTGTGACATTTCTTTTTATATACTTTGGGGTTAATATCGGTCCCATGAAAAATACAAGTCATAGTTCTCATACGCCAAGAGAAGTTAATGAAAATATTAAAAGTATGTACCTGATGATTCTGCCAATTTCATTGATGATAGTTTTAGTTTTTGTCTTTCTCTATATAACAGGGAAAGGAGAAATACTGAAAGGGGATGGTTCCAGTGCGATTTTTTATACTATGATAACAAGTACACTTTTTACACTAGTGTATTATCTTAGTACTAAGGTTATGTCTTTAACAATTTGGACTAAAACAGCCTATAGTGGGGCAAAATCTTTTGTACCAGTTGCATTTATACTCGTATTTGCTTTTGCTATGGGTAATGTAACAGGAGAATTGAAAACTGGTATATATCTCTCTAGTTTAGCAAGTGAAAATGTAAGTGTCTATTTTTTAGCTGCGATTATATTTTTGCTCAGTTCTATTATCTCATTTTCAACGGGTACTTCATGGGGAACATTTAGTATTATGGTACCTATAGCAGTTCCAATGGCTGTTGGAATGGATGCAAGTATAGCCTTATCCATAGGGGCTGTAATAAGTGGTGGAATCTTTGGTGATCACTGTTCACCAATCTCTGATACGACTATTATATCTTCAATGGCAAGTGATTGTGAAGTGATAGAGCATGTTAAAACACAGCTTCCTTATGCTCTCATCAGTGGTATTTTAGCTTTTATTATGTTTATTGTTTTTGCACTACTGCGCTAAAACAGTGTTTATAGAGTATTTCATATCTTCATCAAGGTTATCCATAGAGCTTAACATCCATCTGAGATAACCCGCATCTTCTTTTGCTACTTCTGCTAACTCTTTGCCCTTATGCTTTCCAAAACGAAATGTTTTTACAAGGATAGGAGTATTTGTTAAGTCGACCATCTTTTCTACTGGATTTTCACTGGGATAGGCTTCTTGGACTGCTACTCTGAGTTTAGATAGAAGGAGTTTGAGTACAAGTACGTCCCCAATAGCATCATGTGCTTTGACAACTATACCAAGGGAAGCTGCTTCCTTTTCTTCTTCCTTGTAGAGTTCCATTTTATAACGAAAGTATTGAAGTCTATGAGCATCCTCATCAGGAAGTATATGTTTTGCTACTCTGAGTGTATCTATTACTTTCATTTGTACATTAAAACCCTCTTTTTCAAGCATTTTTATATCAAAAGGTGCATTGTGGATAATAAGATAGTTGTCGTTTGTATTTACTTCTTCTAATCGTTTATAGGCAGAAGTCTCAGTACAAGTAACTTTCCCCTCTAGTAAGTCGGGTGTAATACCATGAACTTCCATCGCCCCAAAACTGATAGGAATATCAGTGGAGTTAAACTCATTGTGTACTTCAACTGGATTTGTACCTAAAACAACATAACCCAGTTGTATAACCCTGTCATTCTCACCTACACCTGTAGTTTCTGTATCTAGTATTATATATTTAGCCATAATTTTTACTCTCATAATTTAGATTGAATTTTTTTGTATTACTTTTTTTGATATTAATGCTAAAGATAACTAAATTCCCCTTAGTAAAAGTATATTTCTCATCTGTTTTAATCTTAGAGTCATTGTGTGTGTTAAATGGTACTAAAACTTCAGCTGTTTTATGTCTATCTGAGTTATTATTAAATTTTGTATTTTGTTGCTTTTGACTTACTTTTACATCGAAGTTCATACATATTTTAAGTTTAATATTGGTATTTTTTGGAGTGTGATTAATGCTATTCTCACCCAAAAGCATAGTCTGACCTTCATGTTATGAGTAGATTCCAATATCACCTTTTGGAAGAGCTGCATAAAGTTCTTTCAATAAAGAATATTATACTGCAGTTAGTAGCACTAAATGTTAGACCTGTGAGAAATATGATAGTAAGTTAGTTGGGTCATTCATTCATACCTACATGTTAAGTGTTATAAATATGATACACTTATAAAAAATAAAGAGTAATATTTGATAAGTAACCCCCTTTTATACCTTTTTTTTATTACAATTTTAGTCAGTATCTTTTATCTTTTAGAGACTAAAATAAGTTTACGAGTTTTTAAACTTATACCTGCAGTTGTTTTTATATATGCTTCTAGTATGTTACTCGCTTCTCTTGGCCTTTTTGATTTAAATACAGAGATTAATTCTATCTATAAACAAACAAAAACAAACTTACTTCCAGCAATGCTTTTTTTAATGCTGCTTCAAGTAGATTTGAGACACTTCTTTAAACTTGGAAAATCTTTACTTATCGCGTATGTTCTTGCAGTTTTATCTATCGCTTTTGGCTTTATAGTAGTGGCCATAATTTTTGACTTCTCACCTTCAATATCTGGTGCATTTGGAGCATTAGCAGGGAGTTGGTTAGGTGGTACGGCAAATATGATTGCAGTAGGTTCAGCACTTAATGTAAGTGAAGAAGCCTTTGCTTATGCCCTAGTTATAGATAGTGTAAACTATACTTTATGGGTAATGTTATTACTGTTTTTAGTGCCCTTTGCTCAGTACTTTAATAAGTTTACTTCAAGTAGTGAAAACTTAGCCTATCTTGGTGATATAGCCTGTGCTTGCAGTATAGGTACAAAAAGATACTGGTCTTTAATCCTTTTAGCACTTGTTAGTTCATTTTTGATTCAATACTTATCAACATTTTTTCAAATAATAAACACCACTACAACTATGGTTATCCTAGCTTCAGTATTTGGAATATTAGCTTCATTTACAAGACTTCGAGACTTAAATGGTTCGGGTGAGTTGTCAACTTCCATGCTTTATCTTCTAATAGCTCTTATAGGTTCACATGCAGTTATAGAGAGTTTTAGTGGTTTGGGTCTATATGTTTTCGCAGGGGGATGTATACTTATTATTCATGCTCTTGTTATGATAACTGGAGCAAAACTGTTTAAACTTGACCTCTTTAGTATAGCAGTGGCCTCTTTAGCAAATATAGGAGGTGTAGCCTCCGCTCCAATACTAGCCGCAGCATATAATAAATCACTTGTGAGTGTAGGTGTACTTATGGCTATCATGGGTTATATCATCGGTACCTTTGGTGGCTTACTTCTTGGAAATATTTTAATAGGAATGAGTAAATGATAATTAAAAACATCAGTACAGAGGTAAAATATATTCCACTTAAAACACCTTTTATCACTGCCCTCAGGCGAGTAAATACTATAGAGTTCATTCGGGTGCATATTGTATGTGATCAGGGTGAAGTAGGGATTGGTGAAGCACCTGCTACTATGGCTATTACTGGTGAAGATATCAGTATTATTTTAGAGTCAATACAAAAGGTCAAAGATACACTTATTGGTTTGGAGATTAAAAAAGCTTTAGAAGTATTGCATGAACAGAGCATAGGTTCAAGTGCAAAAGCTGCTTTAGATATGGCACTGATGAGTATCTTAGGATTTTTTAAATTAGAAGACACTTCTTTTATACAAACAGATATAACAATAAGTTTAAACTGTGTTGAAACGATGCTGAGTGATGCAAGACAAGCCTGTGAGAATGGTATGAGTATCTTAAAAGTAAAACTTGGAAGTGATATCAAACATGCGATAGAAGTAACTCAAAAACTCTCTTTAGGTTGTCCCAAGGCACAACTACTTATAGATGCAAACCAAGCCTGGAGTTTAGATGAGTCTTTAATTTATGTAAATGCAATAGAAAATATAAACATAGAACTGATAGAACAGCCAGTTATTGCAGAAGATTTAAGCTCATTAAAACTTGTGAGAGAGGCTACAAATATACCAATACTTGCAGATGAAGCTACATTTACACTTCAAGATGTCAAAAAAGTTTTACAAACAAAATCAGCTGATATGATCAACATTAAACTTATGAAGTGTGGGGGTGTGAGTAAGGCAGTTGAGATTTTAGAGTATGCAAGAAAAAATAGTATAAAGTGTATGTTAGGTTCTATGCTTGAAGGCCCTTACTCAATAAATGCAGCTTTGTACTTAGCTTTTAACTACCGAGATGTTATTGAGTATGTAGACTTAGATAGTCCTCTTCTTTATAAAGAGGCATCTGATGAGTTAGACTTTATTTTTTCGGGCTCAAAAATCTCAGCTAAAGATACCTAAATAGCCCGACTATAAAAGATGTATAAAGAATACCTACCTTACAAAACATGTCACTACTAAAGTATGCTAGGATATCTCTGTGACTTGTTGAGGTTCTAAGAATTTCAGATAAGGAAATAATTATTTTGTCACCTATATCATCTCGATAAGTATTCTTTTACTTATTATTTCTTCGATATTGTTACTAGTTGTTACACTGTTTTAGCTGTTTATATAGTAAAAATGGCTACTATTTGTCTATGAATTGGCTAAGTACTACTATAAATAAATTAAAATCAAACAAAAATGTTTTTTTAACTGGTGGTGCAGGTGTTGGTAAAACAACCATCACACGAGAGATTATCGAACATTTTGAAAATGAAGCTAAAAAAGTAGCAAAGCTTGGCTCAACTGGAATGGCTGCTACCCTTATAGGCGGACAGACACTCCATAGTTTTTTAGATCTTGGTATTGCTTCAGATGTAGAAGATTTACAAAGTAAAGGTAAGTTTGAGGTAAAGAAAAAGATAAAAAAACTCATAAACTCTATGCAACTTATAGTTATAGATGAAGTAAGTATGGTGAGTGATACCCTTTTTGAGATGATATCACTGCGTTTACAACAAGCTAACTTTAATGGTGTAGTCTTGGTAGTCGGTGATTTCTTACAACTTCCACCTGTTGTTCGTGGCTCAAATGATGTTCATTTTGCATTTGAATCAGAAGCTTGGGAAGAGATGGATTTTGAAAAAATAGAACTAACACATATATACAGAACAGATGATGTAGTCTTTATAGACCTTCTAAACCATGTGCGTTTTGGATTTGTTAATGAGAGTGTTCATAACCAACTTAATGCATACATAAAACCACTACCCGAAGACTTGAGTAAATTTACCTTTCTTTTTGGTAAAAATATCTCAGCAAATATGCATAATAAAGGCCAACTAAAGCATATAGATAGTGAGCTTTTCGTCAAAGAAGCCCAAATCATTAAACACCTAAAATCTACTAAAGATAATGAAGTAGAGCATTTTATGAATGATGCAAGGATAGAAAAAGAGTTAGAATTAAAAGTAGGGGCACCGGTACTCTTTACAAGAAACTCATGGAACTACTTTAATGGTGAGAGAGCAGTTGTAATAAATGTAGACAGTGCAAATATTTTTGTGCAAAAAAGTGATGGTGTTGTTATAAAGTTAGAGAGTAGTGTACAGAGTAAGGCGAGATGGCGTGAAAAAAGTGTAAATGGTAAAAAAGAGATGGTCGAAGAGAACCTGTTTAGTATCTATCAGTTTCCAATAAAACTAGCATTTGCTATAACTATACATAAGTCCCAAGGTATGAGTATAGAAGACCTTGTAATTGAGACAAACGAAATCTTTGCCCCTTCACAGTTTTATGTAGCACTCTCGCGAAGCTCAAACCCTAAAAATCTAAACCTCATTGCTCCAAGAAAACAGTGGCATGACTTAGCTTATGTAAACGAGAGAGCTATGGATTTTGTAAAAAATGATACCAAGGTACAAAAACAAGAGACTTAACGAGCTAACCCGTAAGAGAAAAATATTAAATACTGTTGTATTCGTTTACATAAACGGGTAAAACAGTATAAGTATGGCTATGATTTTAAAAGAATTCGGAAGTTCTAAATGCTTGCTCTATCACTACTTTAAGTCAAAAAAGAGATGACTTTTGCTGTTGTAGGTGAGAGAATAAATATTTGTATAGGTGCTTGTGACTATATTAGATATAGAGATAATCAAAAATAGTTTCTTAAATCTAAAGTAATTGAAGCTATTTATAGTACAAATACTTTTGGTACAGGTGCTTTGGATGAATTAAAAAGTGCATGTTTTTAAAATAATAATTTTTATGCCTTAGTAAATTATAGTGTAAGTTGTATGTCTAAAAGTAAACTCATAGGAGTTTATCTTAAAAAGAATACTTAATGAAAGCAGTAAATATAGCATTCGTAAAACTCGTTGGCATAAAGCAAAGCGTAAATGAGTTATCATTAGAATATAAAAAGATGTACAAAATCATATAAATACTATCCATACTTCAGCAAGGTTTTCCTTGGCAGAGACTAAGAATGAACTTCGTTTACAAAACCTTTTCTAAAGTTTGATAGAAGTGTTGTATCTCTGCTGCATGAGTCAAAATGAAGTATAAAAAACCAGCTCTTAAAAGTATCACTGCATTCACTTCAGTGAAATATGAAGATAAAACGAAGTTTATTGAGTGGTTCGCAAGAAAAGGCGAGCTAGTTGTTTGTATCTGTTTAAGTCAAAGATAGCGATGGTATTTGCACAGCATAAGGAACATTTTGGTGGTTTATTTCAAAAATTTAGATAGTGGTATAGCTTATATGCTAATAGCGGCACTTATCTCAGCACTTAATGGTGCTTTGGCTAAGATACTCAGTGAGGATATGTCAGCTTTAGAGATAGTATTTTTCAGAAACCTTATTGGAGTTTTTTTAATTCTTTATGCTTTAAAACAAATACCACCAAAACTTACAGGTGGTAAAATTCACCTTCTTTTTACTCGTGGACTTTTCGGGTTCATTGCGATGATTTTGTTTTTTTACACTATTACGATTATTCCTTTAGGTGAAGCGATAACACTTAATAAAACATCTCCACTTTTTGTAGCTATTCTCGCATACTACTTATTAGGTGAGCACTTAAGCAAGTATACTGTTTTTGCTCTGGTAGTAGGTTTTATAGGTATTATGTTTATCACAAAACCTTTTGGCATGGATGTCTCGTATGAGCATATCATAGGTATATTAGGTGGTTTCTTTGCAGCTGCAGCATATACAACGATCAAAAAAATAAAAGATATTTATGATTCTCGTATTATAGTTCTTTCATTTGTGAGTATTGGGACTCTACTTCCTGCACTATTATTTAGTATCGCCTCTTTTGTGGAGACACCTAAAAGCCTCTCTTTTCTTTTTCCTGAATTCATTGTGCCACTTAGTCTGTCTTTATGGTTACTAATCATATTTATGGCTGTTATCTCGACTATGTCTCAGTGGCTACTGACAAAGGCATACAGTGCATCAAACTTGAGTATAGTGGGTGTTATAAGTTACACGAACATACCTTTTGCTATAGGATTTGGGTTTATATTAGGGGATGGTTTTCCAGATGTTTTAACATTTTTTGGAATTATGTTGATTATAATTGGTGGATTTTTAGTTTCAAAAAAGTAGATTTAGAAAGAAGGCAAAGTAGTGAAGAGCTCACTACTTTGCTAAAAGTTTAGAATTATAGAGCGTCTTCGTGAGAAGCTAAGTACTCAGCAACACCTTCAGTAGATGCCTTCATTCCGTCGTCACCTTTAACCCAACCAGCAGGACAAACTTCACCGAACTCGTTAGTGAAAAGCATAGTATCAACCATACGAATCATCTCATCTATGTTACGACCTAGTGGTAAGTCATTGATTACTGCATGACGGATAGTACCATCAGCATCAATTAAAAATGAACCACGTAATGCAACTCCACCATCTAAAAGAACATCATAAGCTTTAGAGATATCTTTTGTAAGGTCAGCTACTAAAGGCATATTAACACGGCCAATACCACCGTTAGCTACTGCAGTTTCTCTCCATGCAAAGTGAGAAAATTGGCTATCAACAGATACACCAATAACATTGACACCGCGCTCTTTAAAATCAGCTACTCTTTTTGAGAAAGCGATAATTTCTGATGGACAAACAAAAGTGAAGTCTAATGGATAAAAGAAAAGTACTGTACCTTTTTCACCATAGTTCTCTGATAATTTGAAATCTTCTACGATTGATCCGTCTGCTAAAACTGTTGTTGCTGTAAAGTCTGGAGCTTGTTTTGTTACTAACATATATATGTCCTTTTTTTTTAATACTGCCATTTTAACTAAAAATTATTAATAAAGTAATAGAGGAGAAATAGAACAAATTACTTAAAGAAAGTTTTAGATATACTTGCGACGATTTATAGGGCTAGAACCTATATATCAATAAGGAAAATCGATGACAAAAGAGTATGTATTTACTTCTGAGTCTGTAACAGAAGGGCACCCTGATAAGATGGCAGATCAAATCAGTGATGCAATTCTGGATTATATTATTGAAAAAGACCCAAAAGCACGTGTTGCTTGTGAAACTTTAGTTTCAAATGGTTTTTGTGTAATTGCAGGCGAATTGAAGACAACGGCTTATGCCCCTATGCAAGAGATTGCTAGACAAGTTATTAAAGAAATTGGATATACAGATGCTTCTTATGGTTTTGACTATAAAGCAGCAGCAGTATTAAATGGAATCGGTGAGCAATCTCCTGATATTAACCAAGGTGTTGATCAAGAAGATGGTTCTATTGGTGCTGGTGACCAAGGTTTAATGTTTGGATATGCTTGTCGTGAGACAGATGTACTAATGCCTTTACCTATTCACTTAGCACACCGTTTAACACAGCGTTTAGCATTTGTTCGTAAAGAAGGAATCGTTCCTTATCTCAGACCTGATGGGAAAGCACAAATAAGTGTTAGATATGTAGATGATAAACCAGTAGCTGTTGAGACTGTTGTTATCTCTACACAACATCATGATGGTATCTCTCAAGAGCAAATACATAAAGATATGATTGAAAAAGTTATTAAACATGTTATTCCCGCAGATATGATGGATGAAAATATTATTTTTCACATCAATCCTACTGGAAAATTTGTAATAGGTGGACCACAAGGTGATGCTGGTCTTACAGGTCGTAAGATTATTGTTGATACATATGGTGGCTCATGTCCTCATGGTGGTGGTGCATTTTCTGGAAAAGATCCTACTAAAGTGGATCGTTCCGCTGCATATGCAGCTCGCCATGTTGCAAAAAATCTTGTAGCCTCAGGCGCTTGTGATAAAGCAACTATTCAAGTAGCATATGCAATTGGTGTAGTTCAACCTGTATCTATTTTGGTAGATACACATGGAACTGGTAAGGTAGAAGAAGAGAAGATAGAAACTTGTATCAAAGAACTTTTTGATTTAAGCCCCGCTGGAATTATTGAATCATTAGATTTATTAAAGCCAATATATAGAAGAACTGCTGCTTATGGTCACTTCGGTCGTGAAGAAGATGGTTTTACTTGGGAAGTTACAGATAGAGCTGAGGAAATTAAAAAGTATTTAGGGCTTTAAGCTTTAAATACTTTAAGAAAAAGTAAATAAAAGTAATAAATTTTTGTATTATTCAATTTTTTTTAGTTGTTTTTAAAAGTATAGTGGGTATAATTGCCCTATTGAAAATTATAGGAGAAAATAATGTCAGTAATTATTAACGACACATGTATCAACTGTGGTGCATGTATAGATGAGTGTCCAGTAGAAGCGATTGTAGACGAAGACGATAATCCAGATGGTGAGGATGTTTATTTCGTATATGGTGACAAATGTGTAGAGTGTGTAAGTTTTCACGATGAACCTGCATGTGCTACAGCATGTCCAACAGAGGGTTGTATTACTTGGGATTCTATCGGTGATAGCCCATCTCATAGAGATGATATTACAGATGAACAACGTAACGACAAAGCGAATGTTGTAGACTAGTTTCTATAACTTGAGGCACTTCGGTGCTTCATTTCTAGCAGTAAGATACCCATATTTTACTTTAAAATCCACAAAATCTATTTTTTAAACAAAAAACAATCTTTTTTTAGATATAATCCCACTCTAATTTTATATTTTCAGAGGAGATTTAATGGAACGTACTTTATCAATAATTAAACCAGACGCAGTAGCTAAAGGTGTTATAGGCAAAATTTTAGACAGATTTGAGAGCAAGGGTCTTAAGCTAGCAGCTACAAGAAAGATGCAACTTTCTCGTGCAGATGCAGAAGCATTTTATGCAGTTCATGCAGAGCGTCCTTTTTTCGGAGACTTAGTTGACTTTATGATTTCTGGTCCAGTTGTTGTTACAGTTTTAGAGGGTGAAAATGCTATGCAAATTAACCGTGACCTTATGGGTGCAACTAATCCTAAAGAAGCAGAAGCTGGTACAATCCGTGCAGATTTCGCTGAAAATATTGATGCAAATGCAGTTCACGGAAGTGATTCAGTTGAAAATGCAGCAGTAGAAATAGCATTTTTCTTTTCAGAAAGAGAAATTTCTTAAAGACTAGTTGTGAAAGTAATTTTAAGACGTGTTACCAAAACACAATTAGACTTTGATGTTAAGTCTAATGAAATAACTTTTAAAGGTTATTTACAGTATCATGGTGGCAAATTAATTCTGCTCAAAGCAAATTTACAAGGAAGTATCCTTGAAGATTGTGATGTTTGTGCAGAAGAATTCACAATGCCCTTAGATGAAAAGATAGAATTTTTCATCTCCGATGGTATGTATAAAGATGAAGATAGTGTCAATCTTGATGTTATTGAATCTTTTGATGGTGAAGTAGAGATAGAAGAGTTATTACACTCTGAAGTTGAACTCATCAAAAGCGACTATCATAGTTGCGATGAATGTAAACATTCAAACTAAAATTTAAAAATATAAAGGAACTAAAGATATGGCAGTACCTAAACGAAGAGTATCTCATTCACGTGGCGCGAAAAGAAGAACTCATTACAAGATAACTCTAGCAAAACCAGTTAAATGTGAAGACGGAACTTATAAGTTACCACACCACCTTAACCCAACTACTGGTGAGTATAAATAGTTAATGGTTAGAATTGCTATTGATGCAATGGGCGGGGACTTTGGTCCTGAGCCTATTATTAAAGGTTGTGTACTAGCACTAAAGCAAAAGAAATTCATTCCTATTCTCGTAGGAAAAAAATCAGAAATTTTATCTCTATTACCAAAACGTTATAGAGATAAGATTTCTATAGTAGAAGCAGATGATGTGATTTCTATGAGTGCAGCAGCAACTGATGCCATTAAACGCAAAAATAGTACTATATATAAAGCTATGGAACTTGTTAGAAATGGTGAAGCAGATGGACTTGTATCAGCTGGACACAGTGGTGCGTCAATGGCACTAGCAACACTTAGACTGGGAAGATTAAAAGGTGTATTAAGACCTGCTCTTATCACTTTTATGCCAACAGTTGCGGGAAGACGCTCAGCCCTTTTAGATGTTGGTGCAAATGTTGACTCAAAACCAGAGTATATAGCACAGTTTGCAGTTATGGGTGGCTGTTATGCCAGAGGTGTTATGGGTATAAAAGAACCTCGTATTGGTCTTCTTGCAAATGGTGAAGAAAAGTCTAAAGGCTCAGAAATCACAAAAGCAACTACAAAACTTTTAGAAAATTATAAAGGTTTTATTGGTAATGTTGAAGGTGGAGATATCTTTAATGGTTCTTGTGATGTTATTACTTGTGATGGTTTTCATGGAAACCTGGTACTAAAAGCAAGTGAAGGTGTCGCAACAACGATCAGTTACTTTATAAAAGAATATATTCGTAAATCACCTATTGCTATTACGGGTGCATTACTTATGAGAAAAGTATTTAAACTTCTAAAAAAAGAGATAGATTATGCTGAGATAGGTGGAGCACCACTTATTGGTATTAAGGGTTGTGTTATTGTTAGTCATGGTAAAAGTAATGCCAAAGCTATTCAAAATGCAATATTTCAAGCGATAGATTTTGTTGATGCTAATGTAAACTCACATATAATTGAAGAGATAGCAGTTTTAGAAGATAAGGAAAATTAATGGTATATGCAGCATTTAGATCTATTGGTGCATATGTTCCAGAGAAAATTCTAAGTAACGAAGACCTCTCTGCAATGGTTGACACTTCAGATGAGTGGATTACTAAACGTACAGGTATTAAAGAGCGTCATATTGCAGCTAAGGATGAATATACTTCAGACTTAGGTGTAAAAGCTGCACAAAAAGCAATTGAGCGTAGTGGTGTAGCCTTAGAAGATATTGATATGATAATTACAGCTACAATTAGCCCTGATTACTTCTGCATGCCTTCAACTGCAACGATTATCAGTACAAAACTTGGTTTAAAAAATGTAACTGCATTTGATATATCTGCTGCATGTACAGGTTTTGTATACATACTCTCTATTGCAAAAGCTTTTATCGAGTCTGGTATGAAAAAAAATGTACTTATCATTGGTGCAGAAAAACTCTCAGCTATAACCGACTACACTGATAGAGGAACTTGTATCCTTTTTGGTGATGGTGCAGGGGCAGCTATGATTTGTGCAACTGATGATAAAAGCGAAGCTATTATAGATATTCATACTGGTGCTGATGGTGAGTATGCTGACCTACTTATGACACCTAATGGTGGTAGTGGTTCTGCTCATGATGCATTAGGTGAAGAAGCTAATAGCTGTTTTATGCAGATGAAAGGAAACGAAACTTTCAAAGTTGCTGTGCGTACACTTACTAAAGATGTGAAAGAAATTTTAGCTGAAAATAATTTAGTAGGCGATGATATAATCCATTTTGTGCCACATCAAGCTAACTATAGAATTATCAAAGCTGTGGGTGATGCTCTTAAACTTAGAGAAGAACAAGTTGTACTCACAGTAAACAAGTTTGGAAACACATCAGGTGCATCAATACCAATGGCAATAAATGACATTTACGAAAATGGTAAACTAAAAGCAGGTGAACTTATGCTTTTAGACGCTTTTGGTGGTGGCCTTACATGGGGTTCTGCTCTCGTTCCCTTCTCTCCTAACAAGTAAGAACCCTAGAAGATAAATAAATATTTATCTTCACTCTTTATAACACTCTTTTTTTCAGATTTACAACTCAAAGATTATAAAGTATTAATTGTGCTTTTGTGTAAGTGCATGAAATACACGCTTATGAAACTCTTTTTCATCAGGTAGTGTTAATTTCGAATCTCTTTGTTTTTCTCCCCACACAGGTTGTGGAAAATAACTATCTTCTTCAAATCTCGCCATTACATGAATATGGACACGAGGTAGCATATTTGCAAATGAGGCCATATTTATCTTTGTAGGATTATAAAAGTGAGTCATTTCATACTCTATGAGATCATAAGTTTCCCAAAGCTTTTTACGTAGTCCAATCGGTACATCACCTAACTCTTTATATGGTTCTTTTGTAAAGATTTTTAACCAGGGTATTTCGCTCTCTTCTTTTTGAACATAGAGGCTAAAGTCTTCATATATTATCTGATCTTGCATAGGTATCCCTTGTGTATTTCATTTATTATATCATTTATTGTGTTACAGATAGGGAGTTTTAAAAGTTAGTAAAAGAGAGAAGAGTGACATGGATGTCACTCTTAGGGGAAGAGAAGTAAGACTTAGTCTCTGTTACCTCTGTAACCACCAGAACTACGTCCACCGCCAGAACGGCTTCTATCTCCACCGCCTCCACCTGAACGTTCTCCACCTTCACGGTTTCCACGGTAACCACCGCTACCGCCTCCGCCATTTCCACCAGAACGGCTACGGTTTCTATCTCCACCGCCTCCGCCGCCACCTGAACGGTTTCTTCCACGGTATCCACCGCCACGACCACCACGACCACCGCCGCCTCCACGTTGTGCAGCACGAGCTAAAATAGCATCAAGTTTATCAGCAGGAATACCAATGTTAGCTGGCCCTTTGATATCTTGCTTATCTAAAATCATAGAGATAAGTTTGTACATGATTTGCTCTTCATCTATGTCTTCTTTAAGACGGTCAAGAACCTTATGTGCCTCATCGTAAATATGCTGATCTTCAATAGTTGTTACCATTTTATCAACAGTTGAACTTCTAAGGTCAGTTTTACTTGGAACAAAAGCATGGTTCATTGAAGTACCAACTTTTTGTTTAATACGCTGTAGCTCTTTGAATTCCATTGGAGTTAAAAGAGTGATAGCCTTACCCTTAGTTCCTGCACGACCTGTTCTACCGATACGGTGAACATAAGACTCAGGGTCAAAAGGAATATGGTAGTTAAAAACATGGCTAATGTTGTTTACGTGGATACCACGAGCAGCAACATCAGTCGCAACTAGGAACATTATAGAATCATTTTTGAAACCTTTAATAACATTCTCACGTTGGCGTTGCTCCATATCTCCATGAAGACCATTTGCAAGATAACCTGCATTACTAAGTACATTACTTAGTCTATCAACTTCTGATTTTGTACGACAAAATACTACTGATTTTTTTACTTCGTCAGAATCCATAAGACGGATGATAGCATCATCTCTCTCATGCTCATCAATTACATAATAAAGTTGTTCGATATCTGAGTTTGTTGTCTCACCTTTAGTGATTGATACAAATTCAGGGTCTCTTAAAATTCTACTTGCAAGTGTCTTAATAGGTGCAGGCATAGTCGCTGAGAAAAGTAATGTTTGTCTTTTTGCTGGTAAGAATGAAAAGATTTCATTGATATCATCTAAAAAACCCATGTCAAGCATCTCATCAGCTTCATCAAGAACTACCATGTGCGGTGCGAAGTCAGGAATCATACCGCGTTTAAGGATATCTAACATACGTCCTGGCGTAGCAACTACTACAGAAGCACCACGAGCGATAAGGTCAAGTTGACGTTTGTAAGAGCTACCACCGTAAACAGTTACAGTTTTAGCACCTAAGTTACGGCCATACTTAAAAATCTCATCACTAACTTGAGTAGCAAGTTCACGAGTTGGAGTGATAACTAGCATCTCTACTGAACCATCCATTTTCATGTTGTGAAGTGCTGGAAGAGCAAATGCAGCTGTTTTACCAGTACCAGTATGTGCTTGACCAACCATATCTTTACCAGCAATTACAATAGGAATCGCTTGCGCTTGAATAGGTGAAGGCGTTGTAAAACCTGCATATCTAACACTTTTTAAAATCTCTTCTTTTAAACCTAACTCATCAAATGTAAGCGTCTTTTCTTCTTCTTTAATTTCTTCGTTTTGTGCATTTTCTTGCATCATTATCCTTTATTATAAGGAGATGATACAAGTTGCATTTTAGCTGTGCTTTTATGCAGGGCATCTTCCCCTTAAAGTATTTCGCGAATTATATCTAAGTTTACCTATGATAAAGTTAAAGTAATCTATGTTTGTTAGGAGTTAAGTTTATAGTGCTACAAAAATAGTGTATAATCATTACAATTTATAATTATAGGAAGTTTTTTTATGACATTTGATATGTTTATGCTGCTATTTATCCTCTCCTTTACTCTCCTTATTATTTTGGTATTGATATATTTTAAACAAAAAACTCAGATAGAACTACTTGAAGATGATAACAGTGATTCAATTGAACAAGTCAAAAACCTTGAACTACAGTATGCAGTACTACAAACTCGTTATGAGGGGGAAGTACAAGCTTCATCTCAAAAACTAAAGGTACTCCAAGGTGCAAAAGATGAACTCTCTAATGAGTTTAAAACCTTAGCAAATAAGATTTTTGAAGATAAGGCTAAACAGTTTAGTAGTACAAGTAAAGAACAGTTAGAATTACTATTAAAACCTTTTCGTGAGCAGATAACAAACTTTTCAACACAGACAAAAGAGCAATTTTTAACACACTCCAAAGAAACATATTTACTGAAAGATGAACTCCTGCGTTTAAAGCAGATGAACGATCAACTCTCAAACGATGCGATAAATCTTACAAAAGCACTTAAGGGTGAGAATAAAACACAGGGAAACTGGGGTGAAATAGTTTTAGAAAATATTTTAGAACAATCTGGACTGCGCTTAGGTCTTGAGTATGAACTTCAAGCTACTCTTAAATCAGAGGAAGGAAAAAGTTTTAGACCTGATGTTATTATTCATATGCCGCAAGAGCGGGATATTATTATAGATTCAAAGGTTTCATTGGTTGCATATGAGCGTTTTATGAGTGTAGAAAGTGAGAGTCAAAAGAGTCAAGCACTCAAAGAACATATTTTGAGTATAAAAGGACATATAAAAGGTTTAAGTGATAAAAAGTATGAGAAACTTGAGGGTGTAAATAGTTTAGATTTTGTCCTTCTCTTTATGCCAATTGAGGGAGCTTTTTTACTGGCTCTTGAAGAAGATGGTGAGTTCTTTAAAAATGCATATGAGCAAAATATTTTAGTTGTCTCGCCTTCTACATTACTAGTTACTTTGAGAACTATTGAGCATATTTGGCGTACACAGCACCAAGAAGAACATGCACTTAAAATTGCTAATGAAGCAGAAGCTATGTATGATAAACTTGTAGGTTTTGTCGATGAGATGCAAAAAATTGGGCTACATTTAGACAAGGCTCAAGGTGCATATGAAGTTTCAATGAATAGACTTAAATCTGGTCGTGGAAATGTAATAAAACGGGCAGAGAACATAGTGAAACTTGGACTGAAACCTAAAAAAGTACTTTCAGTAGTTAGTGAGGAGAGTACTCTTTAAAGTAGTATATGTATTTTTTTGCTATGATACTAGTTATGAAGATTCAAACACAATATCATTATGAAAAAATATGGACAGATACTATAGATAAAGACCTTCTTCGCATGATAGAAGAGGAGATAGGTGATGCAGACCCACAAGGTACACTCTCTTATGTTAAAGAGGCTGTGAAAAATGGAAAAGTTATCCGTGTTGGTGAGTGCAAGTTTCGTGAGAAAAGTGATACGTAAAGGTATAAAGAACTAGAGTAGACGAATCAGGCCTATAATACTATTATTGATTTTATTACTAACTATTCGTTTCAATTTATCGGGGGCATCGCTTATTATCATTATTGATGCTATTCCTTCAATATGTATTCATAAATTTATTCTCAAAATACTACTTAAATAATATAGATGAAACAGTAAGTTGTTTTGTAGCAAATCTTATACATAGTATAATTGAGGTGATGCTAGTTACTATTGCTTGTGGTAAACTTGGGATTAGCATAGTTCCTTTTCTTGCAGCTGTAGGTGCATTTAACTGTAGGTTTAGCACTTCAAGGAAGTGTCTCAAATTTTGCAGTAGGAATCGTACTTATAATTAGTCAATCCTTTAAGGGTGTCTTACTTTGAGCTTTGAATTTAAACTCCAACCAATAATAAGCATAAGTACCATAACTATACTAGCAGGTAAAAGTGCATAGGCATTTGTAAGATAAACTAGCCATAGTAAAATTGCACCAAGGGGAGTAGGAACACCAGTAAAGTACTTCTCTACCTTTTCCATATCTGTATTTAGATTAAAGTGAATAAGACGACGAAGACCAGAGATAACATAGTAGATACTGATTACTGAAGCAGCTACTAAGAGTACAGGGTCAAGTTGTGAAGCATATACGGCTTGAAATATTAAAAAGACAGGGACAAGTACAAAACTTAAAAAGTCTGCAAAACTATCAAGTTGCACGCCAAACTCATTACTCAGTTTATACTTACGAGCAATTTTACCATCAAAGATATCAAAAGCACCACCAACCCATGCAAGAGCTATAGCTAAAACAAAGTTGTTTTGAGTGATAAAGTATGTAGCCATAAGACCGGCTGTAATGTTGACAAAAGTAAAAAGGTTTGCTAAGTTAAAGTGAGAAGAGGGTGTCCACAAAAAGTTCATATAGTGCCTTGGATATTAAATACTAGTATTATATCAAAATAAATACCTCAATTAAAGCTATTCTTTAATTGATAATGATTATAATTGCTAAAAATTATTTTAAAGAATATAAATGAAGACATTACTTGATTGTAACAAAGGCTGTGTGGTTAAGGTTTTAAAGTTAAATACTAAGGGAGACTTAAAACAGAGGCTTATCTCTTTCGGAATAATGAAAGAGGCAGTATTAGAAGTTTTAGAGCATGCTCCAGGAAAAAGTACTATAGAGATTAAAGTTGGAAAAATGCGCATTGCTTTAAGAGCACAAGAAGCTGAGTTAATAGAGGTGCAAAAGATATGAATGAAGTAGATCCTAAAGCCTGTCCTATAACAGCAAACCATATTAAAGTAGCACTAGTAGGCCAACCAAATGTTGGTAAGAGTATGCTTATTAACTCTGTATCAAATGCTCATTTACATGTAGGTAACTTCTCGGGTGTTACAGTAGATAAAACAGAGGTACTGTTTGATTATGAAGAGTACAGTTTTACAGTGGTTGACTTACCTGGTACTTATGCTTTTACTGATTATACAATTGAAGAGAGAGTTACACATGACTATTTGTGTGCAGAAGATTATGACATAATCATTAATGTAGTAGATTCAACTAACCTTGAGAAGAACTTACAACTAACATCTGAACTTTTAACTATGAGTAAAAAAGTTGTTATCGCTTTAAATATGAGTGATGAAGCGGAAAAAGAGAAGATTAAAATTAATGCAAAGTATATGTCTGAACTTATAGGTGTACCCTGTGTAAAAGTCTCTGCTGTAACAAAAGAGGGTATCGGTGAACTTATTGAAGCTGTTATCAAAAAACATGAAAATGTAAGAAATAAACCAAAACTTTTTTTTAGTGAGCCAGTTGAAGAAGAGATAGCACAGGTAGTTTGGTATCTTGATAAACATAGATTTGAAAGTGCTAATACACATAGAAATATAGCGATAAATCTACTCAAAAACAATAAAAAAACATATGCAACCCTTCATGATGAGCCTATCTGGACAGAATTACAACCGATTCTTATTGAAGCGAGTAAACATATAGAACTGCACCATGATAGTGATGACATAAAAGAGGCATTCGCTGAAGAGTATGCTGCATTTAATCGTGGTATAGTCGCGGAAGTTGTTAAACAAGAGATAAAACTGACTAAGCGGACTACTACTGAACAGATAGATTCTATTTTAATACATCCAATCGCAGGTATTCCAATATTTCTTTTTTTTATGTGGTCACTGTTCCAGCTTACATTTGAAGTTGGTGCTATGCCTATGGAGTATATAGATTCCTTTTTTATCTGGTTTGGAGAGACTTTAGGTTCGACGATATCCAATGATGATATTCGTTCGCTCATTGTAGATGGTATTATTGCAGGTGTTGGTGCAGTTGTACTTTTTGTACCAAATATTATAATACTTTTTATAGGTATATCACTTTTAGAGAGTACGGGGTATATGTCTCGTGTTGCCTTTTTACTGGATGGCTTTTTCCATAAGTTTGGTCTTCACGGTCAAAGTTTTATACCTCTTGTAACTGGTTTTGGTTGCTCTATCCCTGCTTATATGAGTGCTAGAATCTTAAAAAATGATAGAGATAGGCTTCTGACTCTTTTTATTATTGGTTTTATGTCTTGTGGTGCTAGACTTCCTGTATATGTTCTTTTTGCAGGAGCGTTTTTCTCTCCAGAGATGGCAGGGAATATTCTTTTTCTTATTTATATAGGTGGAGCACTTTTAGGCCTTGCAGCAGCAAAACTACTTAAACTGACTGCATTTAAAGGACTAGAGGAGCCTTTTGTTATGGAGATGCCAAAGTATAGACTCCCTTCTGTAAAACTGATCTGGCACACAGTTTTAACAAAAACTATGATGTATCTGAAAAAAGCAGGAACTTATATAGCAGCAGCATCAATGCTCATATGGTTTTTAAGTAACTATCCTCACAATTTTGTAATAGAAGAGAGTTACACCTCAATCATTTCTATGACAAATAAAGAAGATGTGAAAATCAAACTACAGTATGAACTAGATGAGGCACTTTTAGAAGCGAGTTATCTTGGTCGTATAGGCAAATTTTCCGAACCATTTTTTATGCCATTAGGTTTTGACTGGAAGATGAGTGTAGCACTACAAACAGGTTTAGCAGCTAAAGAAGTTGTCGTATCTACCTTAAGTGTACTTTACTCTCTAGGTGGTGATGTTGACCAAGATAGTAATTCACTTATGGGTGCTATTAGTAAAAATATTTCACTTGCATCAGCTATTGCTTTTATCGTAGTTATTATGATTTATTTACCTTGTCTTGCAGCATCTGTTGTATTCACTCGTGAAGCTGGACATATCAAGTATTTCTTTTATCTTTTTGCATTTACTTCTATCACTGCTTATGTAATGGCATTTTTTGC
The DNA here is from genome assembly GCA_003978465.1 of Sulfurimonas sp. GTDB lineage: Bacteria > Campylobacterota > Campylobacteria > Campylobacterales > Sulfurimonadaceae > Sulfurimonas. The sequence continues at coordinate 24,149 of QNZS01000030.1, forward strand.
ATACAATATCGTTCTGGTTCTTACTTAAATACAGAGGGTTAACCAAACCATTAACAAACTCTGTTAAAATGAATGTATGAATAAAATATTAATGATTGAAGATGACTTAGAACTAGCGGAAATACTTACAGAGTACCTTGAGCAATTTGAGTTTGAGGTTATTACTGAAGATGACCCTTTTAAAGCAATAAGCATATTAAAACTAGAAAATTTTGACCTTGTAATACTAGACTTAACACTTCCTGGCATGGATGGTTTAGAAGTTTGTGAAGCGATTCGTGAACGTCAGGACATTCCTATAATTATCTCATCAGCACGCTCTGATGTAACAGATAAGATTAAAGCACTTGAACTTGGTGCTGATGATTATATGCCAAAACCTTATGATCCAAGAGAACTCGAAGCACGTATTCACTCAGTACTACGTCGTTATGAAGCAAAAAGTGAAGAAAAAGCAGAAAATAAGAGTGATTTTAAATGTGATAAAGAAACAATGATTATCACATACAAGGGTCGAAATATTGACCTAACAAACGCAGAGTTTGGAATTCTTTCATACATGATAAACAAACAAGGTTTAGTTGTATCACGTGAAGACCTTATTCACAATGTTAATGCTATTAATGAAGATTCTTCAAATAAAAGTATAGATGTAATGGTTGGACGTATCAGAAATAAACTCGGTGATAAAGCACTTGTCGAGTCGGTGCGTGGTGTCGGTTATAAACTTTTAAAGTAGAGAGATAAATTTTGAAAAAACATGCTGTTTTAATTACTGTACTTTTTGCTTTGAGTGTTTCACTTATAAGTATAAGTACAATTTTTTTGGAGTTTTATAAACTCAATAAAAAACAGTATATTGACCGTATTTTTACAAAGTACTCAGTAATAACTCAGATTTATAGAGATCATAAACAGCGCGAAAACTCTGAGACTATGCTTGATATAAACCTCGCTGTATATAAAATGCAAATTATAAAAGAAGAAGAGGAACAAAAAGTAGTTCTAGATAATGGAACTATTCTTAAACGTGAAGGTTTTGAGAGCTTAAGTACTTCCTTCATGTATAATAAAAGTAGTTTTTATGCACAAAATAAAGTAACAAAACTTCGTGCTACTATGATTAAATACAACAAACTTATTTACTTTCATATTCAGACAAGAAATATAGGTATCCTGATAAAAGATGAACAGTTAACACCTTATAATTATCTCAATATCCTGTATGCTTTTAGTACAATTTTTATGATTATTAGTGCTTCATTTATCTTAGTTTTACAAAAGCTTCGTCCTCTGATTCGTTTAAGACGTAAAATTGCACTCTTTGGTGATGGTGATATGAAAATATCATTTGAAACATCCTCTTGTGATGAAATAGGTCTTGTCTCAAATGAGCTTGAATCTACAAGAAGAAAAATAAACTCTATATTAGAGTCTCGTACACTTTTTTTGAGAAATATTATGCATGAGCTCAAAACACCAATTGCTAAAGGAACTATCGCTACACAAATGTTAGATTCAGAAAAACAACGTAACCGTTTTTCAAGTATCTTTAATCGACTGGAAGCCTTAGTGATTGAGTTCGCACTTATTGAAGAGGTGACAAGTTTAGATGATAAACATGATTTTAATGAGTACCGACTGATAGACATCATTGATGGGGCTATCGACATGGCTATGGTTGAGAAAGATGTTGTAAGTATAGATATAAACTGTGATAAAAAACTACATGCTAATTATAGACTTTATACGACTGCGATTAAAAATATGATAGACAATGCAATAAAGTACTCTAATGATGGACATATAAATATACTAATGAGAAATGGAGAACTTTGTTTTGAAAATAGGGGTGAGTGTTTATCTCAACCTCTTAGTTATTATATTGAACCATTTACAAAAGAAAACCCATCAAAAAACAGTTTTGGTTTAGGGCTTTACCTTGTGGACTCAATTTTAAAAGCACATGGACAGGTTCTAGCTCACGAGTATGAAGATGGAGTAAACCGTTTTATATTTGCATAAGTTTTAGAGAGTAAACTATTGTCATGAATAGATATTTATCTCTTTTTTTAATAACTTTTTTTGCAACATCGTTCTTTATGTTTGGCTGGTTGAGTCACTCCTCATATGTACCAGGTAAAAAAATAAAAAAAATATCTAGATTAGTACAGATTCAAAGAAAAAAGCTACTAAATGTAGTACTTCTAAACTCTCCTTCCACTTATTATATAGGTATTGATGGTCCAACAGGTTTAGAGTATGATTTATTAGAGTCGTATGCTAAGCACTTAGGAGTTAAACTGAACATTACTCCAGCCCATACAATCCAAGAAGCAATTGAACTCAGTAAAAATCCCAAGATAGACATCACCTCCGCATCTTTAGTAAAAACACCAGAACGTAGAAAATATTTTAACTTTGGGCCTTCTTATTTTGAAGTGCAAGAACAAGTGATTTGTTACCGAGGTATGCTAAGTACAAATAAATTTCCTCGGGATGTAGAAGATTTGGCAGGGCTCAATATAGTGGTAGGAAAGGGTACGAGTTATTCTGAGACAATCAAGTCTTTGCAAAATGATGGTTTTGAGATTAATGCAACTTTCACTTCTGAACTCTCAACTGAAGAATTATTAAAGAAGGTATCAAAGCATGAAATTGATTGTACTGTTGCTGATTCAAATGTATATGCACTAAACTTACGTTATTTTCCAGAGATAAGTATGGCATTCTCTATAAGTGGTAGAGAACAGCTTTCTTGGTTACTTCAAAAAGATACACCAGAACTTAAAGCGGATATGTACTCATGGTTAAATACTTTTAACCAACAAGGAAAAATGATACAACTTAAAGATCATTATTACTCGTATGTACGCTTTTTTGATTACTATAATACTAAAATGTTTTATAAACGCATGAAGAGCCGTTTACCAAAGTATCAAAAAATATTTGAGGAGGTATCAACTCGTTTTGGTATTCCTTGGACACTACTCGCAAGCATATCTTATCAAGAATCACTCTGGAATCCAAAAGCGAAAAGTTTTACGGGAGTACGTGGGCTTATGATGCTCACAAAAAATACAGCAAAACTTTTAGGTGTTACAAATAGACTTGACCCTAAACAGAGTATTGTTGGTGGAACACGACATATAAAACAGATGTTAAAGTTTGTACCAAAAGAGGTAGTTGGAGAAAATAGATTGAAGTTTGCACTTGCAGCTTATAATATAGGTTTAGGACATATTAGAGATGCACAGCATTTAGCACGAGAGATAGGGCTTAATGAAAATGTGTGGAATGATTTAAAGATAGTACTTCCTCTTCTTTCACAAAAAAAGTTTTACAGAGATTTAGAATATGGTTATGCAAGAGGGGAGGAACCTGTAAAGTATGTAGAGTCAATATACAATTACAGGGATATCTTAGAGAATAAAAATAATAGGACTACTCTGAAGTAGCTCCTTGGCCAAGTTCACCTAAAAATGTTTCCATATCGTATTTGATTCTATATTCTGGAGTCATAATATGAATAAGAACATCACCTAAGTCTATTACAACCCAATCACCACTCTCATCCACATTGTTAAAGTTCTCAGCTGGTTTAAGTCCAGTTTTTAGGTGATCTAAAAGTGCTGTTGTATGCTTTGTTCCAAGTGATGAAGCAATAATTGCATAATCAACAAAGTAGTTTTTTTCGCGGAGGTCAAAAACCTCTATTGCTTCAGCTTTATTTTTATCAAGTACTTCTGTGATTTTTTCTATTCTAGTTGTCATGTTTTTCCTTATAGTAGTTCATTATTTCTTCTGCATTTACTGCAGAGAGCTTGTCTATGTTCATAGTACGACGTAAAGAAGTTGATGAAATGTCTGCTTGTACAAAAAGTTTTAGAAACTCTTGGGGCACATAAATCTCATCCCTTGAGGCTACAAGAAATGTAACTATTCTTTGTAACTCATCAAACTTGTACCATTTTTGCAAATCTTTTAAATTATCAGCACCTATGACTAGATAAACTTTATCATAACTCTTTAAGAGGTATTCTACAGTTGTAATAGTAGGAACTTTTTCATGTTTTTCTACTTCAAAAGAGTCAATATAAACATCTTTAGAGGTGCTGAAAATCTCTTTTAACCACTTCAAACGTTTCTCTGGCGGTGCAAAAGAAGAAGACTTAAAGGGGTTTAAAAAAGTTGGCATGATAACAATTTTATCAATTTCACTCTGGGAAATCAGTGCTTTTACAACAGCTTTATGACCAAGGTGAGGAGGATCAAAACTACCTCCAAAAAGTGCTACAGTTTGACCTTTTTTATACATAAACAATCACCTTTCATTTAAGTAACTTCAATAGTGATTCCTATTTAATGCGAATCATAGCTAAAAGTAGCTAAAATAAGCCAATTAAAAATTATAGGAATTCTAATGGCACTAAAAATAGCAATTAATGGATTTGGTAGAATTGGTCGTTGTGTTGCTCGTATCGCTGCGACTAGAGATGATGTAGAAATTGTAGCGATTAACGATATGGCTAGCATGGATATGATGCTTTACCTACTTAAAAATGATTCTGTTCATGGAACATTTAAAAGCGAAGTTATACAAATTGATGATGAATATATAACTATAGATGGTCATAGCATCAGAGTATTCTCAGATCGGGATCCTAAAAACTTGAAGTTTGCTGATTGTGGTGCAGATATGGTTTTAGAGTGTACGGGTGTATTTTTAACTCAAGAGTCAGCCCAAGTTCATATCGATAACGGAGTAGAAAAAGTTCTTTTCTCAGCTCCTTCAAAAGATACAGAGACAGATACTTTTGTTATGGGTGTAAACCATGAACTGTATGCTGGTCAAAAAATAGTTTCAAATGCTTCTTGTACAACAAACTGTTTAGGTCCTGTTGCAAAAGTACTTGATGATGCTTTTGGCATTGAAAAAGGCCTTATGACGACTATTCACTCATACACAAATGATCAAAATATCTTAGATGTTAAGCATTCAAAAGATAAACGTCGTGCTCGTGCAGGTGCTATTAACATGATACCAACAACTACTGGTGCTGCAAAAGCTATTAGTCTTGTTATGCCACAACTTAAAGGTCGCCTTCATGGACAATCAGTACGTGTTCCAACACCAGATGTATCAATGGTTGATTTAAATGTTGTCGTAAAATGTCAAACTACACGAGAAGAAGTAACCAAAGTATTTAATGAAGCTGCTGAAGGTACTTTAAAAGGTCTTTTGCTTATGGATAAAGATATGAGAGTTTCTCAAGATTTCGTAGGTAGTGAATATAGCTCTATTGTTGCGGAAGATTTGACACAGGTAATCGGTGGTGATATGGTTAAAATTATGGCCTGGTATGATAATGAGTGGGGTTATTCAATGAGACTTGTTGATATGGCTCTTCATATTTCTAAATAGGACAAAAACTTGGAATTATTAAATATAAAAAATTTAGACTTAACAAAGAAAAAAGTATTTATTAGATGTGATTTTAATGTTCCTATGGATGAATTTGGAAATATTTCAGATGACAGACGTATCCGTTCAGCACTTACAACACTTAACTACTGTCTAGATCAAGATTGTGCAATCATTTTAGCTTCACACTTAGGTCGCCCAAAAGGCAAAGTGAATGAGAAGTACTCTCTTGCCCCTATTGCACGACGTTTACATCACTTGCTCAAACATGAAGTGACTCTTGCCTCAGATGTAGTTGGCCCAGATGCAATGAAAAAAGTAAAAGATATGAAATGTTGTGACATCATTCTTTTGGAGAACCTACGTTACGAAGAGGGTGAAACTACAAATGATACAGCACTAGCTAATAAATTAGCAAATATGGCAGAGGTTTATATAAATGATGCTTTTGGAGTAAGTCACCGTGCACATGCCTCAGTTGAAGGTATTACACATTTTTTTGATGTAAAACAAAAAGCAGCAGGATTTTTACTTGAACGAGAGATAAAATTCTTTAGTAAACTCATTAACGAACCAGCACGCCCTTTTGCTGCCATAGTTGGTGGAAGCAAGGTCTCCGGAAAACTCGAAGCACTTAAAAATCTTCTTCCTAAAGTCGATAAGATTTTTATCGGTGGGGGAATGGCTTTTACATTTTTAAAACAGATGGGCTATGAGATAGGTACTTCTTTAGTAGAAGATGAGCTTCTCTTAGATGCGCAAGATGTAATGGATGAAGCAAAAAAACTAGGTGTAAAGTTTTACCTACCTGTTGACATCGTAGTTGCAGATAAATTTAGTGAAGATGCTATTAGTAAAATAGTAACCTCTCAAGAAATTCCAGATAATTGGATGGGACTTGATATTGGCCCGGCAAGTGTTAAACTTTATAGTGAAGGCTTAGCTGATGTGCAAACAGTTCTATGGAACGGACCAATGGGTGTGTATGAGATAGAGAAATTTTCTAGAGGAAGTTCAAAAATAGCACACTTTGTAGCAGACTCTTATGCAACTACTGTTGTCGGTGGTGGTGATACTGCAGACTTAGTACAACGTATAGGGCTTGATGATGAGATGAGTTTCATTTCTACAGGTGGTGGTGCTTCACTGGAGCTACTAGAAGGGAAAATACTTCCAGGTGTAGCACAACTCATAATTAAAGAGGACTAAGAAGATGATAATCGCAGCAAACTTAAAAACAAACTTGACAAGAAAAGAGACAAATAAGTACCTTGCAGAAGTGGAGTCTTTTGTCTCGTCTAAAAATATTACTCAAGAAGTGTTAGTATTTCCTGCGATGAGTAGCTTAGATACTCATGATACTTCTATAATAGTAGGAGCACAAAATGCCTATGCAACTAAAGATGGTGCATTTACAGGCGAGATAGGTTCAGTACACTTAGAAGAATTTGCTATTAAAACAATTCTTATTGGGCATTCTGAACGTCGTCATATCTTGGGTGAAACACAAGAAGAGTTAGCCATAAAGTTTAACTACTATAAAGATCTTGGTTTTAAGATAGTTTATTGTGTTGGTGAACCATTAGAAAAACGTAAGGCAGGTAAGAGTGAGATGATGGAATATATATCTTCTCAGTATAAGGGTATAGATACTAAGTATAAAAATCTCATCATCGCTTATGAACCAGTATGGGCTATTGGAACAGGACTTACTCCCACACTTGAAGATATACAAGAGATACACACAGATTTAAAAGAAAAATCTACAGCACCTATACTCTATGGTGGAAGTGTAAAAGTGACAAATGCTAAAGATGTTCTGGCATTAAAAAATATAGATGGTATTTTAGTAGGAAGTGCAGCACTCTACGGGGAACATTTCTGTTCTATGATAGAATATGCACAAGAGTTAGAAGGTAAATAGTATTAGACTACTTTAATAAACTTCAATCCTACCTTCGTATTTTAGTTTTTGCTCTACAAGAACAGTTTCCTCCCCCCCCCTTTTTTTTACTCTCTAAAAATTATCTATCTGATTTTGTAAAAATAAATATTTTATTAGCAGTATTATAAGTAGTTATATTTTAGGATGATGACAAATATAATATATTAACTTAAACTTAAGAGAATAGCTTTCTCCTGTTCTTAATTGTTTCATAAGAGACGAATAATAAAGATT
>QNZS01000021.1 GCA_003978465.1 Sulfurimonas sp.
CAAAGTTTATACTATCCATTTTAATATCAATTAAGGCACCATTTAACTCAAATTTAGGATTATTAGTATCTATAGCAGGGGTAATCTTTTTTAAAGATTCTATGAGAGTATGAGACTCTATAGATATACGTGCTTTTCCTTCATATGATGGAAATTCTGGAAAATCATTAAAAGAGAAAGTAGGTAGTTTAAAGTTTGAATGACCTTGAGAAATATGAAGAGTATCATTTTTTACTTCTAAGTTAATATTTCCATCTTTAAGTATACGTACTATATCTAAGAATTTTTTACCATTAGCAGTTATACTTCCTTCTTTCTCGATAGTTACATTATCAGTAGTTACTAAAAAACCTATTTCATAGTCAGTAGCTTTAATAGTTAACGTATTATTAGATGCATTTAAGTATACATGAGAAGTTATTTGTGAAGTATCTTTTTTTTCAAGAAAAGGTGCTGAATGAATAAGTATATTTTCTAATACCGATTTACCAATAGTTATGATCATCTAAATTCCCTATATATTTATATAATTTTAGTAAGTAGTAGTAGGGGAACGTGAATAGGTGAAAAACCAATTCAAAGCCCTAAAACAGTACTTATTTAGACGTGATGAGTTCATATGAGTTTACTCACGTCTATTCACTTTTATAATTATATCTTTTTTATGTAATATTTGTAAGTTTATTACTTAACTCGTCTATTTTTACTTTAAAATCTTCATCATCAACGATTAATTGATTAATTTTTTTAATGGTATGACTTATAGCTGTATGGTCTTTCATACCAAAATACTGAGCAAGTTGAGGCATAGTATTTTGTGTAAGTTCACGACATATATATATGGCTATTCGTCTAGAATAGACTATATTTTTACTACGACCTTTAGAGCGAATTTCACTAGGTTTTATATTTAAATCTTTAGCTACAACCTTTGTTATATTATCCATAGTTAAATTTTCGCGTTTTTCTGCTATTTGATCTTTGAGTACATTTTTTGTAAATTCTAGATCTATATCTACATGCATAAGTTGTGAGTAAGCATGTAGTTTTGAAAGTATACCCTCTATTTCTCGGACATTAGAGTCTATAACAGTTGCGATGTAGTTAACAATATCTTTTGATAAAACAACCTTGTTTATCTCACATTTTTTTTCAATAATTGCGATTTTTGTTTCAAGCTCAGGAGGTTGGATATCTGCTACTAAACCCCACTCAAAACGACTTTGTAGTCTTGCTTCAAGTCCAGCTATCTTTTTAGGATGTTTATCAGCTGTAAATATAATCTGTTTTCCATCACCCTTTAGAGCTTCAAAGGTATGAAAAAGCTCTTCTTGTATACCCTCTTTATTAGATAAAAATTGAATATCATCAATTAGCAAAACATCACAGGTGCGGTACTTCTCACGAAAACGTTCCATAGTGTTATTACGTATACTTCGAGTAAAATCATTTAAAAACTGCTCAACAGTAGTATATATAACAACTTTACCTTCATTTTGAAAAACATTTCCAGCTGATTGCATAAGGTGAGTTTTTCCAAGTCCAACACCACCATAAAGAAAAAGAGGGTTATAAACTCTTCCTGCATTTTCACTCACACTTTTAACAGCTGCATAAGCAAACTGGTTAGAACCACCAACCATAAAGTTTGAAAACGAGTGAGAAGGGTTTAAAAGAGAGTTTCCCTGTTTAACTTCAATAGTTTTTATTTTTATTCTTTTATCTATTGTGTTTTTGAGGGCTATTTGTACAGTTACTTTGTTATGAGACTTTACTTCAAATAGATGAGCTATTTTTGAAGTGTATTTATTTTTTATCCAGCTAAGCACTAGAGCATTTGGGGCATAAAATATAGCAAGATCTGGCGTTGACTTTTTCACATCATAATTAAGTTGTCTTATGTAGCGTTTATATTCGCTCTCAGTTACTTCTTCTTTGAGTAACTCTAGTATTTCTTGACCAATATTCACGTTAAACCCTATTTTTTAGATATAGGTGAATAATACCCTCTATATACATAAAATAGGATTAAAAAGTAGCGTGAATAAAAAGTTATTCACGCTGACCTTTTAATTTCTCTTTTATCCTTATATCTGTTCTAAAAGAGATTTTAATTTCATATAAAGTAGATTTATTTGTTTAGAAAGATTAGAGTCACTCTTAAAACTATTAAGCATCATCTACATGCTTTGTATTAGATGACTATTGCATTATTTTCTTCATGCATATATACTTATCTCTTTATTGGAAAACCATTAAACTCGACTATTTCGTAATATAGATAACTATAAAGTAGAGAAAATTTATTTTTATTATACAATTCTTCTATATTTAAAATTACATTTTCTATCATTGTTATAACAATGATTATTAAGTTGTTGGGCTGCTAATGTACCACGACCTCCACTACGAAAGTATGTTACTATATTGTTCACTTATTCTAATATCTAAAACAAGTACAGGTTCTTTGTTATCTATAAGTACTTTGAGTTTATTAAGAGCCATTTCACCAGATTTTTTAGCTTCGGCTAAAAGTTTGTTTGTATTTGCAAAACCTGCTCAAAGTGTTGATGTCATTGTGGGTACACTACTACTAGAGTAAGGTATATAAATCTTGTATTCATTCAATTTCTTTTTTAATACAATAAACAAATATATAATTAGGAATTTAACTAAATAGATAATGATATGCTATACTTTTGCAACTAAAGTGTCAAGGAAATGTATGTTAGATATGCAAGCAAAGCTAAAAATCTTCAAAGCCTTAGGGAATGAAACAAGGTTTTTAATTTTAAAAATATTTTTACAGGTGGATACGCTTCTAGTATTAACAATAAAAATCCAAAAGTAGAAGTAAGTGCTCATAGAATATATGTAAGTAGTATTGCTGAACATTTTGAGTTTTCTCTTCCTACAATTTCTAAGCACCTCAAAGAATTACGCGACGCAAATATAATCACGATGGAGAAAAAAGGAAATAAAATATATATAGAGCCAAACAAAGAAATAGTTCGTGAACTTGGTAAATGTTTTGGTACCCTTGCTGATAATTTTGATGATGTAATAGCTAGATAGATGATTATACTTGGAATTGACCCAGGAACTAGAAATATGGGTTATGCACTTATAAAACTAGAAAATGCAAAAATATCTTTAGTTGCAGCAGGACTTATAAAGATGAAAGCAGAAGATTTGCAGTTTCAAATCCCGCAGATGGTAGAAGGAATGGGTAGAATTTTTTCTGAATTTAAAATAGATGAAGTGGCGATGGAAGATATATTTTATGCACATAACCCAGCTACAACTATAAAACTTGCACAATTTCGTGGAGCTATAATGCTCAAAATCCTTCAAGAGTTTGGTCAGTTTAGTGAATACACTGCATTGCAAGTAAAAAAAGCACTTACAGGAAAAGGTAAAGCCTCAAAAGAGCAGGTGAACTTTATGGTAAAACATCTTTTAAAAATTAAACAAGAAATAAAACCACTAGACATCTCTGATGCAATGGCTGTGGCCATTACACATTCTCAGCGTGTAAGACTAAGGAAATAAAAAATGGGTGCTTGAAACACTGTGAAAATATGCGATATTAGGAGTAAACAAAGATTTATTTACAGTTGTACTTTTTTCATCTCTGCTTTTAGTAATTAGTGTTGGTTTTATCTGTCCACTTGAAGTGATGCTGAGTTTTATACACTATCTTTTTTCCTCCTTACCTGTAATGATAGGCTTTTAAAGTTCATCCCCATGGGTACTAGTTATAATATGCTAAGCGAGGAGATACTAATTTAACCTGTTCAGGCTCTTATATATACTATTTTAGGGTATTATTTCATAAATAAAAATAGGAATAAAATATGTCTAAATTTGAAAATGTAACAGCAGTTAAAGCTGCAAATATCTATTTTGACGGCAATGTAACATCTCGTACACTAGAGTTTAGTGATGGAACAATCAAGTCTTTAGGAATTATGCTTCCTGGTGAATATACTTTTGGAACGAATGAAGCCGAAATTATGGAGATTATGAGTGGTAAGATTGATGTAAAGCTTCCAGGAGAAGAGTGGAAGAAACTCAATACACCTGAAACTTTTAATGTGCCTGCAAACTCATCTTTTGATGTTAAGGTTACAACACCAACAGATTACTGCTGTTCATATATTCAGCATTAAAGTGCTACTTAGTAAAAGACTAAAGCCTTACTTAGAAAAGAACTAAATTATTTTCTGTAAATAGTTAGTTAACATGTTGTGTAACTAATTGCTTTAGACTTACTTCATCTAAAGCACCACTTACACGTTTTATCTCTTTGCCATTTTTAAATACAATGAGTGTAGGTATGCTACGAATACCCATTCGAGCACCTAGGTTATTCTCATCTTCGGTATTGACCTTAGTAAAGAGTGCTTTGAGTGAAAAATCTTTTGCAACTTTTGAAAATGTAGGTCCAAACATCTTACAGGGTCCACACCAAGGTGCCCAGAAGTCGACTATAACAACTACTTCACTATTGACTACAACTTCATCAAAATTAGCCTCCTTAAGTGTTATAGGAGTTGTTTCTAAAAGGGATTTTTTACATTTACCGCAGTTAGCTTTTTTGTAAGTTTCTTTTTTTGGGATATTGTTGACACTAAGACAGTGCGGACAGATTATTCTCATAATAGTTCTAGCTTTTGAAAGATTTTATAGTTTCAGTCATACCGAAATCAGGATTTTTTCTAGGTTCCAGAACAATTTGTGCAAGTTTTTTGTTATCATTGTTGATAACAATAGGAGCTAAAAAGTTTATATATGATTCTTCAATTGGTTTTTGAATAATTAAAATATTGTATATACTCAGGTTTGATGTATCTGTTATGTCTAAAAGTACTTTAAGATCCATCGGAATATCAAATGAGTACTCTCTGAGTGCATAAGGATTTACAACTGTAAAAGTTATATTTTGATTGTTGGCATCTTTTAGTGTAGAAAAGAGAGAATCTATCTCTGTGATAGTAACTGTGTGTGTGTCAGGAAAGCCTAACAGTTCCCCTCGAACATCATAACTCATTGTATTCCTTTAGTATAAGCCTTCTTCATACTTAAGAGTATTAGCTATTATATAACACGAAGAGCTCTTGATTGTTGATATATTATAGCACTCTCCAATACCAAAAGCAAATAAACTTTCATCTTTTATAATATTTGCTCCATCGCTTATATCTAAGAGGTAGAGACGAGAATTTTCTAAAAGTCTTGCATCACTTACACCATTAAACTCTAGTGTGATTGTTATCCAGTCATATGCTCTAGCACTATCTTGAACAGCAAAGGTAGTTTGGATGTGTAAGGGGGAGATTATATTTAAAGAACGAAACTCAGCATCTTTAAAATGTGAGAAACGTTCATTAAATGCAGGGAGTTCATTAAGTGTAAGAGGTTTCATGTTGAAGTGCCTATTGACAACCAACACACTCCATACTTCTATCTTCCACATCTCCAGCAACTTCAGGAGACTGTGAACGTAGATAGTATGTTGATTTTAAACCAAGTTTCCATGCGAGCATGTAGATTTCGTTTAAGTACTTACCACTTGCTTTATCTAAAGTGATAAAAATATTAAGAGACTGACCTTGATCTATCCACTTTTGACGAATAGCAGCAGCTTTAATCAGCAGTGTCTGGTTTAAGTCATAAGCAGGTGTATAATATGCCCAAGTATCAGGGGAGAGCTTAGGAACAACAACTGGAATAAGACCAGATAAATTCTCTTCAAACCACTTACGTTTAAATACAGGCTCAATCGCTTGAGTTGTTCCTGTAAGAATTGAGATAGAACTAGTAGGTGCAACAGCCATGAGATAGCCATTTCTCATACCTTGTGCTTTAACTTTAGTGCGAAGGTCATCCCACTCATATGTAGATGCAAAAAGTCCACCACGGTCAACGAGGTTTATAACCTCTGCATTCGCATGGTCTTGAGGAAAAATACCACGGCTCCATTTAGAACCTCTAAACTCTGGGTAAGGGCCCTTTTCTTTTGCCAAGTCAGATGATGCATTAATTGTGTTATAAGAAACAGCCTCCATAATTTCATCGATTTTATCGAAGTGTTCTTGTGTCCCCCAAGGAATTCCTTGTTCTGCTAACATTTGTGCTTCACCCATAACCCCTAAACCGATTGAGCGAGATTTCATGTTAGTGCGTTTTACTTTCTCAACAGGATAAAAGTTTAGATCAATAACATTATCCAAACATCTAACAGCTATTGGAACGATACGATTGATTTCCTCTTTTGTATTTATACGAGAGAGGTTAATGGAAGCAAGGTTACATACAGCAGTTGAACCATTCACTTTTTCTTTCTCTACTACGAAGATTGGAAGTCCACCTAGAGAATCTAGTGCTGTTACTTTTTTTGCTGGTTTTTCTATACCACTGTCTACAGTTACAAGTTCATCTTCTTCATAACTGATACTTTCACCATCTTCAAAAATAAATTTTATTTTATAATGGTTAGGTTCTGTATTTTGAAAGATTTCTGTACAAAGATTTGAGCTTCTGATGATACCAAAGTGATCATTAGGGTTAGCACGGTTAGCATTATCTTTAAAACAGAGGAAAGGTGAACCTGTCTCAAAGTATGAAGTTAGAATTTTTTTCCATAAATCTTTTGCTTTAATCTTTTCTTTTAAAATCGACTCATCTTGTTCAAATTCAAGATAACGTTTGTTAAACTCTTCACCATGAATATCTGTTAATTCACGGACATCATAAGGATCAAAAAGAGTCCAAATAGCATCTTCTTGAACACGACGCATAAACATATCGTTTAACCAAAGTGATGGAAAAAGATCATGAGCACGACGACGCTCTTCACCAGAGTTTTTCTTCAGGTCTAAGAAGTCGTTGATATCTATATGCCAAGGCTCAAGATAAACTGCGATAGCACCTTTACGAGTACCAAGTTGATCAACTGCAATAGCAATGTCATTTGTGATTTTTAGAAATGGAACTGTTCCACCCGCTGCATTTTTATGTCCATCAATAAATGAGCCCATTGAACGAACCTGTGTCCAATCCCAACCTATACCACCACCAAACTTAGAAAGCATAGCCATCTCTTTGTAAGCATCAAAGATGCCTTCTATAGTATCAGGAGTTGAACCGATATAACAAGAAGAGAGTTGGTGTCTTGTAGTTCTTGCATTTGAGAGTGTTGGAGTTGCAAGCATAACTTGAAATGTACTAATCATATTGTAAAACTTGATAGCCCACTCTTGGCGGTTTTCTTCACGTTGTGCTAAGAACATAGAGATAGCCATAAACATATGCTGCGGAAGTTCTATAGGATTTGAATCTTTATCCTTCAGTAGGTATCTATCATAAAGAGTTTTTACACCAAGATAGTTAAATTGAAAATCGCGCTCAGGAACAAGGTGCTTTTCTAACTCATCAAGATTATACATCTCTTTTAAACCTAAAAGTATACGTCCCTCTTTTTCACCCTTATCGAAGTACTTCTCTAGTTTACAATAACCTGTAAAACCATTTACTTCGTGGTAAAGGTTAAAGATGAAAAGCCGTGATGCTACAAAAGTCCAGTTTGGTGCATCTATATCTATCTTATCAACAGCAGTTTTTATTAGAGTCTCTTGAATCTCTTTCGAAGTGATACCATCACGAAAGAGAATCTGTGCATCAACTTCTAATTCACTTTGACTTACATTAGTTAAATCTTTAACAGCAGCTGCTGTAAACTTTTGTATCTTAGAAATGTCTAATGGTTCTGTTCTTCCATTTCTCTTTATTACTGTTATCATTTACACTTCCTAGAATTATAAATCTTCAAGTTTTATTTTATAATCGTAATAATTACTATCATATAATAAATTGTATGTATTAAGTAAAAATATTTTATCTAAATTCTCTTAAAATCTATTGAATTTAAAAGTTTTTTTTGAGATTATATAGCTATAAGGCATGTATTATTTTAGATAATACATAGCATAACGTAAAAGGTTATGCTAAAGAAAAATTATTGTTATTTAAAAACACGTTTAAAAATATTATCAACATTTTTAGTGTAATAGTCATAGTTAAAACATTCACGAATTTCTGTTTCACTTAATGACTCCCTTAACTCATCATCTGCTAAAAGATGATTAAGGTAAAGTGACTCACCTGTTTCATCTGTAGTAGCACGACCGGCTTGAATCTCTTCCCAAACTTTCATAGCATTTCTTTGAACTATACGATATGCATCTTCACGGCTTACACCCTGAAGTGGTAACTCTAGTAAAACACGTTGAGAAAAGACTAGTCCACCTGTAAGGTTTAGGTTCTTCATCATGTTCTCTGGGAATACAGTAAGGTTGGCTATAACACTGTTCATACGAAAAAGCATAAAGTCCATAGTAATGAATGCATCTGGTAACCAAAAACGCTCAGTTGATGAGTGAGAAATATCACGCTCATGCCATAGTGCAATGTTCTCCATCGCTGGTGCTGCATATGAACGTATCATTCTTGCTAGACCTGTAATATTTTCTGTAAGGATTGGGTTACGCTTGTGAGGCATAGCAGAAGATCCTTTTTGACCTTTTGCAAAAAACTCTTCAGCCTCATATACTTCTGTTCGTTGCAAGTGTCTTACTTGAACTGCAAACTTTTCTACTGAAGAAGCAAGTAGAGCTAAAGTACTAGCAAGTCTTGCATAACGGTCACGATGAACAACTTGGTTCGAACATGGTTCTGATTTTAAACCTAATTCTTCCATTGCATACTCTTCTAGCTCTAAAGGTGCATGAGCAAAGTTACCCATAGCACCAGAGATTTGTCCAACTGCGATAACATCCATAGTCTGCTCAAGGTTTAAAAGGTGGCGTGCTACTTCATCATACCATACAGCAAGGGTTAGACCAAAAGTGATAGGCTCGCCATGGATACCATGTGAACGTCCAACCATAAGAGTCATCTTATGTTCGAGTGCACGTATTTTGATTGACTCCATTAATGTTTTTACACCATCTATTACAATGTTTAATGAGTCTCTCATTTGAAGTGCAACACCTGTGTCAACTGCATCAGAAGAAGTCATACCATAGTGGAACCATCTAGACTCTTCGCCAAGACTCTCAGATACGCTTGTGTTAAAAGCGATAAGGTCATGTTTAGTTACTGCTTCTATCTCTTCTATACGCTCTACAGAGAATGTTGCATTTTTTACTATCTTATCTGCATCTTCTTGAGGAATCTTTCCTAACTTTGCCCAAGCTTTCACCGCTGCTTTTTCTACTTCTAGCCATGCTGCATATCTTGCATGCTGAGTCCATTTACTAGCCATCTCTGGACGTGAATATCTTTCTACCATTTGTATACCTTTTTATTAAGAAGTTTATTGTGCTAAAATTCGCTACATATGAATAACATTTTACTTGAATATTCATAATAAACCAATTAAACGCCAAAAGGACTTCAGTTGCCATTTGTAAAAAACAAATATATAGTTAAGACAAAACAAAGAGCAGTGTTTTATCTGATGAATGAGCTTGGATACTCCCAAAGGGAGTCTCAGCGTTTTATATCAAAGGGCCGTGTTTTAGTTAATGGCGAAAAGATGATTAAAACTGCTGGAGAGATTGAGGGAGAAATAGAATTTATACATTTTGAACCTATTACAAAAGGTCTTAAACCTACTTATGAGTCAGAGGAGTTTGTTGTCTTCGATAAACCAAGTGGAGTACTTGTGCATCCTCAAACTAAACGTACACCCTATTCCCTGATAGATGAGTTAAAGTTCCAGTATGGTCGGGATGCAAATATTGCTCATCGCATAGATCAGGAAACTAGTGGACTTGTTTTATGTGCAAAGAACAAAACAAGTGAACGTGAAATTAAGATGATGTTTCAAGAAAGAGATATGAAAAAAAAGTATTTTGCAATGGTTCATGGAGAGATGAAAGAAGAACTTATAGTTGAAGCTCCACTCCTACGCTCACAAGATCAATCAAGTGCTATGGTCAGAATGATAGTAAAAGTTCATGAAGATGGTAAAGCTTCTAAAACAAGTTTTAAACCTCTTAATTATTTTCCTGAGAAAGATATGACCTTAGTAGAATGTTCTCCTCATACTGGGAGACAACATCAAATACGTGTTCACCTGTTTCACGTGAAACATACTATAGTTGGTGAACCTATCTATGGTCAAACTGAAGATATGCTAGTAAATTTTTTAGATAAGAAACTCTCTCCATTAGATAGAATAAATAATGGTGGTGCCTCAAGACTTCTATTGCATGCTTGTGAGCTAGAGTTTGAGCTATATTCAACAGTGTATAATATTAAAAGTAAGATAGACTTCTTAAAATTATGTTTTGAAAGTATGGATGTGAATAACCTTAGTGTCAAATGATTTGATATTTAATATATCATATGATTAAAACTATTTTAGAGTAAAGCCCTATATGTAGGGATTTGTAGGAATATTAATACTATTTATTTTAAGATTAGTATTAATAAATTATTAATTATCAAAAGAATTTACTAATTTAGTATGAATACTATTCACAAGTTAGAACACTGTGTGAATAATACACATGTTGGTATGAATTTAATAATTCATAGGAAAAATAAATATTTTTTAAGAGATAAATTGAGAAAAGTAAGTTTTTTTAGTAAGATGGCATTTATTATTTATTTATAAGAAAAGTATGATATTATTACACTCAGAAACGGCCTCCCTGGTGTGTTGGTCGTTTCGCTTCTAAAGAATGAGTTACTTCACTCTATTAAACTCCATTATATCTTTTGATAATTTTTTTTACACGTGCTCTAAGGTTTCTCAGTGCATCAGAACTTGTTTTTCCATCTGCAGTTAAGTTTTCAAAATCATCACCAAGTTGTGCTTTAGCCATCCAGCCTATTTTAGTATGGTATTTGATACCAACAAAGTTTAGATCACCGAAGTGACTCTTACACAGTTTATATATCTCTTTGATTCTATCTGCATCTACTTTTTCTGACATAGTTAATTCCTTGAGTTTATTTTAGGTAGAATGATTCTACCATATTTAAAGTGTACTTTTGGTTACTCTTTATCATCCTCTTTGAGTGCAGCATACATAAAACCACCAACACCTATAGCAAAGACAATGACGATTAGAATAACTTCAGCTATGTCTACACCAGAAAAAGATCCGATTAGTCTTCTCCCTCTACTTTCTCTTTTAGTTGACCACAGGCAGCACTAATATCTATTCCTTTAGAGTCTCTTATGGTACATAAGAGACCATGCTTAACTAAATATTCTTGAAAAGATAGCATAGAAGCTTTTGATGGTCTATTGTATGGAGTGCCTGGGTATGGATTAAAATAGATTAAGTTTACTTTTGCTTTGATATCTGCAAGTAGTTTTACAAGTTTCTTAGCACTTCCTATGTCATCGTTCTTTCCCTTTATAACTAGGTACTCAAACATTACACGTTTACGAGTATCTATAGGAAAGCGTTTAACAGCATCCATAATTGACTGAATATTATGTGCTTTGTTCATAGGTATAAGTTCTGAACGGAGTTCATCATCAACAGCATGTAAAGAGATAGCTATGTGAACACCCAGATCCATTTCCCCAAGTTTATCTATTTTTGAACTCAGCCCACTGGTGCTAACAGTTTGTCTTTTACCACCGATTGACAGTCCCTTATCTTCTTTAAAAATTTCTATCGCTTTTGCTAAGTTAGTTAGGTTATCAAGTGGTTCACCCATACCCATATAAACGATGTTTATCTTACGAGAGTGTTTGTGTTCGTTATCACGTTTAAGTGTTACTACTTGAGCTACTATCTCACCTGCACTTAGGTCGCGAGTAAAACCACCTTTGGCTGTTAGACAAAATGTACACCCTACTTTACAGCCTACCTGTGTTGAAACACAGATAGTATATTTTGCTTCTTGGCATATATTTCCAGACTCATCGAACTGTTCATCTTTCATCTTTAGCCACACAGCTTCCATTGTTTTACCATCTTGAAGTTCTAGGAGATACTTAATTGTGCCATCAGTTGATTCTTCTTTATTTTTGATACTAAGTGGGTTTACTAAATACTTTTGAGAGAGCTCCTCTTTCATAGCTTTTGGTATGTTCTTCATATCTTCATAACTAGAAGCAAAGTTGTGATAAAGCCAGCCATAAATTTGTTTGACTCTAAACTTTGGAGAGATGAGTGACTCTAACTCTGAAAGAGTATAGTCCATTAAAGAAGGTTTTAAAGGACTCATTTTTTTGTTAGTTCTTTAATACGTTTTTTAACATGTTCAGTGAGAAGTTTTTTAGACTCTTCCTGATTTTTTAAAAAATCTTCATGGGCGTTAGTGTTAGTGAAGTTAGTAATACAAAAGACACCACCAGCTGGTATATTAAACTCTTGGGCAATTTTCAGAACTGCAAAAAATTCCATATTTTCTATACCTACACCAAACTTTAAAAAGTTCTTTGAGAGTGAGGCATTAGTACTAATGTAGTTAGATGAGTTTACAACTATGTCTTTTATATCAGTTTCATTTGTTGTAACAACATTGTCTAGAGGTGTATAAGCATCGTTTGAGAGAAAAGCAAGTTCGATATTTGATGCTGTTTTACTCTCAATGATATCAAATATTTTGGCATCACCATAAGACCCTGCACTTCCCACAAAGAGTATAAACTCCGGTTTATCAAAAAGACATAGTCTTGTTAAGTTCATAGCTATTTCAATAAGTCCAACACCCATTGGTTGAGCAAAGTTAAAAGTTTCGTTGTTTCCTGCACATATTATCATTCTTTAATTTCCTTAATCTTTATATTCTTACTGGTATATTTTGTTCATGGAGGTAATATTTTAAGTCCATAATATCTATCTCTTTATAGTGAAAGATACTTGCGGCGAGTGCTGCATCAGCACCGCACTCGAATGCATCTTTTATATGCTCCATAGTTCCTGCCCCACCACTTGCTATTACTGGAACATTTACAGCTTTGCTTATCTGTTGTGTTATGTTTAGATCAAAACCTGCTTTTGTACCATCAGCATCCATAGATGTTAAAAGTATCTCACCACTACCACGCGCTACTACTTCTTTAGCCCACTCAACCGCATCAAGACCTGTATCAATGCGACCACCATTTAAAAATACATGGTATTTTCCTGAGTCTGTGCGTTTAACATCTATTGCCGTCACTATGCACTGCGAGCCAAAACGTTTACTACTTTCGTTTATAAGTTCTGGTCGCTTGATGGCTGCTGAGTTTACACTGATTTTATCACAACCAACATTGAGTAGTTTGTAGATATCATCAAGTTTACGTATCCCACCACCAACTGTAAGTGGTATAAATATTTCACGTGCAACTTGGGCAACTATATCTACTATAGTATCTCGGTTATCACTTGATGCCGTTATATCTAAAAAAGTTAACTCATCAGCACCCTCTTGGTTGTATCGTCTTGCTACTTCTACTGGGTCGCCTGCATCTTTGAGACCGACAAAGTTAACACCCTTTACAACTCGTCCATCTTTTACATCTAAACAAGGAATAATTCTTTTTGCAAAATAATTCATACTTAAGGTACCTTATGGGAAGTTCTAATTTTAGTTAATTATAACTTAATAGAAATACCCCTTATATTATATATTTTGAATTATACTCCTTTAGACTTATAATTGAGTAATACTTTTTAAGCTAGAAATGTTTCATGTGAAACATTGATAAAATACTTGTTTAATATACTTTTACTAAAGTTACATGCAATAGAGGAAAAACTTAATGACAAAAGAAGATGTGCTCGGACATTAACGAATAATAAATACTGTACATGCTTAATGGGTACAAAAAGTAAAGATACTGATAGAGATAGATTAATCATTAATCTCAACAATTTAAGCTGCATTAAATGATGTAATATTGCTAGAAGTTAATTCTTCCATAATAAAAAGAGAAACTCTGATGAGTATATTAGTTACTTGAGTCCATAAAAAGCAGCATACTGATTCTTATTACCTAAACATAAGGAAAGTTACTATAGACTTACGGTAATGAATACACAAAATGTAGTAGCAAAGAAAAAGTTCGGACAAAATTTTTTAAAAGATGAATCCGTTTTGAGAAAGATCGTCGAAGCGATGCCCAAAAATGAGAATAAACTCGTTGAAATTGGACCTGGCTTAGGTGATTTAACTAAATTTTTAGTTGATGTCAAAAGTGTAGAAGCTTTTGAGGTAGATACCGATTTGTGTAAACTATTACAAAGTATATTTAAAGAAGAGATCGTTACCAAGCGACTCCACATTACTTGTGGGGATGTTCTACAAACTTGGAAGAGTACTTTAGTAGATGAAGAGTATGACTTAGTGGCTAACCTGCCCTATTATATAGCTACGAACATCATACTAAAAGCACTCGCAGATCCAATGTGTAAAAATATACTAGTAATGGTTCAGTTAGAAGTTGCAGAGAAGTTTTGTGCGACTGCTGGTGAAAAAGTATTTGGGTCTTTGAGTATAATAGCTCAAAGTGTAGGAACAGTGACAATAGTCACTAAGGTTCCTCCAACTGCATTTGATCCACAGCCAAAAGTAGACTCCGCTGTATTTCTCATACAAAAAAATGCTAATAGATCTAATAGAGAGTTCGAGGATATGCTTAGAGTTGCATTTACGCAACCTCGAAAAACTCTTATGAAAAATCTTTCGCAAAAGTATGATAAACCAACTTTAATTGAAGCTTTTGAGAAACTGAATCTAATACATACGATTCGTCCTCATCAGGTTGACACTAAGGACTATCACCAACTCTATAAAATAATATAAATATACAAAGGAGTTTGGATGGAAGAAGAAAACAGAGGGTCAGTAGAAAATACAACGGTACCTAAAACAGAAGCAAAACCAAATATGCAAGCAAAACCAAATATGCAAGCAAAAACAGAATCAAAGCCAACAGAGTCAAAACCAGAAGTGAATACACAAGAAGGTACAGAAGCTAAACCAGCACAAAATAGAAATAATAATAGAAGACCTAATAACAATAACCGCAAACCTAATCCTAATCAAAATAGAAATGGTAATGCTGGTAACAAACCAAATAATAACCGCAATAAAAACAAAAATCGTCATCGTAGAGCACCAACTCCAGTTGATGAAAACTTAAAATCATTTGTTGTTAAAAATCAAGAAGCACATAAGCAACGCCTTAATCCACACTATAAACTTGACCTTAACTCTAAGGCAAAAGTACGTATTACTCCACTAGGTGGACTTGGTGAAATTGGTGGAAATATCATGGTTATGGAAACTGATAACGAAGCTATCCTTATTGATATTGGTATGAGTTTTCCAGATGAGACTATGCACGGTGTTGATATTTTAATTCCTGATTTCGCTTACCTTAGAGAGATTCAACATAAAATTGTAGCTGTTATTATTACTCATGCTCATGAAGATCATATTGGTGCAATGCCGTATCTTTATAAAGAGATGCAATTCCCTATATATGGTACACCACTTCCACTTGCTATGATTGGTAATAAGTTTGATGAACATCATATTAAAGAACATAGAAAGTACTTTAACCCTATTGTTAAACGTCAAGTATATGAGATAGGAAATGACTTTAAGATTGAGTGGATGCATATGACTCACTCTATTATTGACTCTTCAACTATTGCAGTTACAACTGATGCTGGAACAATTATCCACACGGGTGACTTTAAGATAGATTATACTCCTGTTGATGGGTATACTGCTGACTTACACCGTTTAGCTTATTATGGAGATAAGGGTGTTCTTTGTCTTCTTTCTGACTCAACTAACTCTCACAACCCTACTGCAACAGGTTCAGAGTTAAGTGTTGCTCCTGCTTTAGATAGAATCTTTAGTAAAGCAGAAGGTCGTATACTTCTTTCTACTTTTAGCTCAAATATTCACCGTGTACAACAAGCTATTCAGTATGGTATTAAGTATGGTCGTAAGATTTGTGTTATTGGTCGTTCAATGGAACGAAATATTGAACTTGCAATGCAGTATGATTATGTACGTTTTGCTAAAAACATCTTTGTTGATCCAGATGAAGTGGCAAATCTTGAAGATAAAGAAGTTCTTATCGTTACAACAGGTTCTCAAGGTGAGTCAAATTCAGCTCTCTTTAGAATGAGTATTGGTGAGCACAGACACATTAAAATCAAACCTAGCGATTTAATCGTTCTTTCATCTCGTGCTATTCCTGGTAACGAAGGATCTATCTCTGGCATGATTAACCACCTTCAACGTGCAGGTGCAAGTATTGCAATGAGTAAAGATATCCACGTTTCAGGTCATGCTTCTATGGAAGAGCAAAAACTTATGTTACGTCTTGTTAACCCTAAGTTCTTCTTACCTATTCACGGTGAGTATAACCATGTTATGCGTCACCGCGAAACTGGTATGATGTGTGGAGTTCCAGAGAGAAATATTCTTCTTATGACAGATGGTGAGCAGATCGAAGTTGCACCTAAGTATATGAGAAAAGTTAAAACTGTAAAAACTGGTAAGACTTATATTGACAACCAAAATAACCATAAGATTGATGATGATATCATCTTAGACCGTCAAAAACTAGCATCTGATGGTGTAGTGATGATAGTTGCCGAAATTAGTAAGCAAAACTCTAAAATGTTAGATAAACCAAAAGTTACTACATTTGGTATTGTTCCAGATAGACTTGATAAGGCATTTGCTAAAGAGATAGAAGATGTATTAGATATTTTCTTAACAAATATCAAACCAGGTCTTATTGAAAACTCTCGTGCATTAGAAAATGATGTTCGTCAAGTTGTTCGTAAACATATCTTTAGAAAGATGAAAAAGTATCCACTAATCGTTCCACATATGTTAGTTCACTAATCATTACTGGCTTTCCTTTTAGGAGAGCCTTCCCCCTCTTTAAACAAACTATCTACCTTCCATTATGCTATAATTGTAAAAACTTTTATTAAGGCAAAAAATTGTCAGATAATCAATCAAACGAATTTGAAAATGCAGTAAAGTCTATGATGCTTCATGTTGGTGAAGATCCAAATAGAGAGGGTCTTTTAGAGACTCCAAAACGAGTGAAAAAAGCATATGAGTTCATATATGGTGGTTATAAAGAAGACCCCCAAGAGATACTCTCTAAGGCACTTTTTACAAGCTCAAATGAAGAAATGGTACTCATTCGTGATATAGAGTTTTATTCTACTTGTGAGCATCACCTTCTCCCTATTATTGGTCGTGTTCATGTAGCATATATTCCAGATGGAAAGGTGGTTGGACTTTCAAAAATTCCTCGTGTAGTGGATGTTTTTGCTCGTCGTATGCAAATTCAAGAACAACTTACAGAACAGATTGCAGATGCAATTATGAACTCAATTGCACCTAAGGGTGTAGCAGTTGTTATTCAAGCACGTCATATGTGTATGGAGATGCGTGGTGTTGAGAAGATAAACTCAACTACAACTACATCTGCACTCCGTGGACTCTTTAAACGTGATGAAAAGACTCGTGCAGAGTTTTTCTCTCTTATTAACTCTCCAACAGGTACTAGGTACTAAATGTCACTGAGTTCACTTAAAGATAGACTTGCAGGAGCCAAAAGCTATGCAGTATCTTTTGGTGAAGTTGTAAAAATAAATGCAACTGTTATTACAGCCCATGGTCTTAATGTTAGTATCAGTGATATGGTAAAAATAGTTTCAAATGAAACAAATAAAGATATTGTTGGCATGGTTACAGAGATAGATGGAAAAACTTTTTTTATAACTCCTTTCTCGTTTGTTGAGGGTTTTGCTTCGGGTGATAAAGTATTCTTGGACTCAACCGGTATGAATATTCCTGTAGGAGATTCACTTTTAGGTCGAGTAGTAGATCCTTTTATGCGACCTATTGATGGTAAAGGTGCTATAAAAGGATCTAAACTAAGTCCGATTATGAAAGCCCCAATAGCTGCGATGAAACGTGGTATGATAGATGAAGTTTTTAGTGTTGGTGTTAAAAGTATAGATGGTTTACTTACATGCGGAAAAGGTCAAAAGCTTGGTATTTTTGCAGGAAGTGGGGTAGGGAAGTCTACTCTTATGGGTATGATTGTCCGCGGTTCAAATACTCCGATCAAAGTTGTTGCACTTATCGGAGAGCGTGGTCGTGAAGTCCCTGAGTTTATAGAAAAAAACCTTGGCGGTGACTTAACAAATACAGTTCTAATTGTTGCAACAAGTGATGACTCACCTTTGATGCGAAAATATGGTGCTTTTGCTGCTATGAGTGTGGCTGAGTTTTTTAAAGATAAGGGACTTGATGTTCTTTTTATTATGGACTCGGTTACACGTTTTGCGATGGCACAGCGTGAGATTGGTTTAGCCCTTGGTGAGCCCCCAACATCAAAAGGTTATCCTCCCTCAGCTTTAACTCTTTTACCCCAACTTATGGAGAGAGCAGGAAAGGAAGAAGGCAAGGGAAGTATCACTGCATTTTTCACAGTTTTAATTGAGGGTGATGATATGAGTGACCCTATTGCTGATCAATCACGCTCTATTTTAGATGGACACATAGTACTTTCAAGAGAGATGACAGATTTTGGTATTTACCCTCCTGTGCATATACTCAACTCTGCTTCACGTGTTATGAATGACATTATCAGTGTAGAGCATTTTAAGGCTGTTAGAAAATTTCGTAAACTTTATACACTACTTAAAGAGAATGAAACACTTATCAGGATTGGGGCATATACTAAAGGAAGTGATGAAGAACTTGATGAAGCTATAGATAAAAAAACTAAAATGGAAGAGTTTATCTCTCAGGGTGCAACGTATCAAGAGGATTTTAACACGAGTAGTAATACTCTGATTGAGTTAATGCAGGTTAACTCTTAATTATAGGAGCATTTAACCAGCTATTCCTTGCTTTTCTCGTATTTTGATTTGTAGTGAATGCTAGTTTATCTGCTGAAGCCTTCTCGTACATTTTCATGATAAGTAGCATTTCACTATCAGTTCCAAATGTATCAATATAAGAATAGATGATATTTTCTGCATTTTTAAAACTCTTTTTAGATAAGAGTGCTTTGATTTTTGTATGAAAACTTAAACGAAGTAAATCCCCAATCTTCTCTAATCTAGTATTTACACCTATAAGCAGACCAAATTTCTTTTTTATACTAGAAAAGTCACCATCAAAAGCATACTCTTCACACTCTGAGACAAGTTTAGACCAGTGCTTCTCTAAGAGTTTACTTAATTCTAACGAGCAAAGATTTTGAGAAGAATCTATAATCTCATAACAAGATTTAAAGTCATTATCTGCATAACTACTCTGTAGTTTTTTCACAAGTTTTGCATCTCTATATAAGTCTTGTAATTCTTCTTTGATACTCGGTGTCTGTAAATGCTTTTTAATAGTGTTTATTGCACTATTAACATCCCCTTTATTTATATGGTTCTGTATGGTATCAAGTACTAATTGTACTGATTTTTTGAGTTTGATATAAGTAGGTATTTGTAAAAATATTTCATTTTTTCTGATAAGTTTCTCTATAGTTTTAAAATTCTTTTCACTTATCGCTTTTAAAAACTCTATAAAGTCTTCATTGTGTTTGAGTATCAGGTGAAGTATTGGCTTTTTTGAAAGAACAGTTACATAAACAGATAGTATATCCTCTGCTACATCATGATGGCCTATGAGTATCTGTTTTTGAGCAAAAGTGTATGCTTCTTTAAACACCTCTTCCATCTTTTTATACTGTCTTGTATATTTAAGGGCAGGATACTTATCTGCTAGGGGATAAGCTAAAGAATACTTTTTTTCTAGGTATAGAGTATTAAACCTAGAATAAAACTCAAAGGCTTTAAAGATAGAGCTGATATCATCTTTTTTACTTGGGACATCGTTAACCTTCTGCATTATGAGGTGGGCTTCTTTAGTATTTGAGTTTATAAGGGCATTAATTGCTTGAGAAATAAGTTTATTATACATTACTTCAATACTCTTATGCTCTTGTGTCCCTTTTAACATAGGGTCGATATCTATAAGTGCATATGCCTTGTCTAAATCTCCACTGCGTATGAAATTTCTAAGATGCGTAACCTTAGGCAATTCAACTTTAAAAAATTCTTTTGAGTCTAGAAGTACAAGCAGATGATCCTCTTTTGTAAGTGTGATACTTATGACATTATGCTTAAATACAAGATATGATGTACTGATAACTTTAGCATTGAGAATATCAATAATACAGAGTTGTTCTCCTGCACCACTCACCATTACATATTGGGGGTTTGGCATTATAAGTATAGTGTTTATCTTGTTAAATGGAGTATTGAGTGTTGCTCGTATCTTTTTTTGTTTGAGAGAGTGTATGTGTAGTATACCATCTATGCTGCCACTTAGAAGTGTGTCCTTGTTGTAGAAACATAAGGCATTAATACGTAAAGCAGAATGGAACATTGTATATTTTGAAGAGAGAGAATGTATTTTAAGTATAGTTATACTTCCTCCATATCCCGTACATGCAAGTAGGTTGTCATAAAAAGAAAAAGCACTAACATAGTTGTTCCTTATAGTTCTAATACTCTTTGTTTCATGTTCTCCAAAAGAGCATAAACGCGAGAGGCTAGAGGAACCATCATATCTATATTTCATAACTCGACCATCTCTTGTCCCTGTTATAAGGTACTTTGAGTTTGGAGTAAATTCAATTAGCTGTATAGTTCCTTCGTTAGTCTGAATCTTTTGTATAAGTAATTTATTCTCAGTATTTACTATATAAATAATATTATTATTTGCAAAAGCTAAGATATTTGAGTCTTTACTAAAACAAACTGCTGTTGTATTTTGTCCAAGAAACTTAATTGGGATATTTTTGAGTGTACTGTATTTTTCATGTGAGAATATTTTCACACCATGAGTAGCGGTACTAAAAGCTATAGTATCATCATCTAAAAGAGTAAATGCAGTAATCTCTGAACGAGCTTTATAGCAGCTATGTTTTATAAGCATTGTAAATTAAAACCTACGAGTGAGCATAAGATGTTGATACATTGGTTTTAACATATAAAGATCAAATGCTCACCAAAATCATTTCGGTTTAGATAGTCGTTATTATCAAGTACTAAATCTTCTTCTTTCATCTCAGCACCTACAAAAACTTTTCTTGATTGGGAGAGACGTACTTCATTTGGAACGATTATAGTGATATCAGGATTTGAGATAGCAGGACTTAAACACGAAAATCCCATGAAAATACCTTCAGCACCACGAAGGATTAGTATCTTACCACTTACATCTTTACTTACTTGGGCACTAGTACTTTTAGTTGAGGAAAAAATGCTTGTTGGAACAGGTGATACACCAATAAGTTTAATGGTAGCACGGTACGATAAGTCGTTTGTCACAAGTCACCTTTTAGTAGAAATACGATTATTCTACAAGCTTATTGCTTAATAAATCTTATTACAGAGGAGTTGTACATTCACTTTACCGTTAAACTCATTCTTTGCAACCTTATAACTACAGGTGATTTTTCTATTCTCTGGCATTTTGTAAACAGTTCTAAATACAATTATCTCTACAGTTTTTTTCTGATGTGGATACTGTCTTACTTCTATACGTGAATGTGACTTATCTGCACCCATGAGCTTAATGTTTACAACTTCAGCATCTTGAAGTAAAAATGAGGGGCGGAGATTTGCTTCACCATAAGGCTCAAAACTCTCTAACAATGATAATAATTCTAAATCAATATCATCTGTATCTAAAATACCACTTATTATCTCTTTTGGTTCGAAATCCTTAGGATCTATTTTTTTTGCACTCTCGTTTATTGCAGCTCTAAATGCAACAATATTATCTGCTTTTAATCCCATTCCTGCAGCCATTTTATGCCCACCAAACTTTTCTAAGTATGAGTCATTTTCTTTTATAAGCTCATAAATATTAACATCACCTATACTTCTAGCACTTCCCTTAGCAATACCATTTTCTACATTTAAAACAATAGCTGGTTTGCCAAACTTATCTACTAAACGCGAGGCAATGATACCGACAACACCCTCATGCCAACCCTCACCACTTACTACTATGACTAAGTCATCTTCATTAACTTCTAGTATAGCTTTTTTTGTTGTTTGGACTTCTGTCTCTTTGCGTAACTCATTAAGTTGTCCTAAAAGTTCAAACTGTTTATATGCTGAGTTTGTATTGCTGGCTGTGTAAAACTCTAAAGCGATACTTGCATCTTCAAGCCGTCCAGCCGAGTTTATACGTGGTGCTATATTAAAGGCGATATCTTCACTTGTAATGATTTTTTTGTTTAAAAAATCTCTGATAATGATAGAAGAGGGTCTATTTGAGATACTTATAAGTTTTAAACCCTCTTTGACAATTGCTCTATTTATATCAATAAGAGGCATGATATCAGCGATGATGGCAATAGCTAAGATATCTAAGAACTGTCGCATATCTATCTGTAAGTTTAACTCTTTTTTTATTAAACCCATGAGTAACCAAGCAACCTGTGCTCCACATATCTCACTAAAGGGGTAGTTACACTCTGAGAGTTTTGGGTCAACTATAAGTGTGGCATCTGGTAGGATATCTCCTGGAGTATGATGATCTGTAATGATGAGATCAATACCCCTCTCCTTGCATATAGCAGCAGCACCTACAGCAGAAATCCCATTATCAACAGTTATAATCAAGTCAGCACTTATACGTTCTAAAACATTTGAACTGACACCATAACCATCACGAAATCTATTTGGAATTATAGCTTCTAGAGGGTAGGGAATTTGTCTGAAAAAATCCACTACAATAGCGGTGGAACTTACACCATCTACATCATAGTCACCAACTAATGTTATTTTTTTGTTAGCCCTGATTGCTTCTGCAATTTTTTGTGCAGCTTCTGGTGCATTTAAAAGTAGAGCAGGGTTAGGAATATCTGAGAGCTTTTTTTCATCTTTGATCAAACGTTTGGATAAAAGTTCATAAAGTGTCTGTTTTGTTAAGTATTCTTGGTTCATAAGGGTATTATAGAATAAAAATGTAAGTGAAGATGAAAAGATGACGAAATGTCATTCTTTTCATCAATGTACTACACTTACACTGCGTTTAAAGAAGCTTCAACAAATGCAAGGATAGTTGCATTTGGAGTCTGAAGACGAGATGTAAATTCAGGGTGAAACTGCACACCAAGAAACCAAGGATGACCCTTGATTTCCACTGTTTCAATAAGACCATTAGATTCACCTGTAATTATCATTCCTGCTTTTTCTAAAGCTTCACGATATGCAGGATTTGCTTCATAACGGTGACGGTGACGTTCATTTATAGTTTTAGCCCCATTGTAAGCACTACGAAGAATAGAACCTTCTTTAGTATCACAAGGATATTCACCTAAACGCATAGTTCCACCCATTGGAGATTCGTGAGTGCGAAGTTGCATTCCTCCACTTTGATCTAAGAAGTTATCTATTAGATAAATCATAGGATGTGGAGTGTTCTCATCAAACTCTATTGAGTTTGCACCCTCTAAAGCAAGTACATTTCTTGCATACTCAACAAGTGAAAGTTGCATTCCAAGACAGATACCAAGATAAGGTACTTTGTTCTCTCTTGCATATTGAATGGCTTGGATTTTACCTTCAACACCACGTGAACCAAAACCACCAGCAACAAGAACACTATCACAGTCAGCTAAAAGTGCTTTAGCACCTTTTTCCTCTATCTCTTCACTATTAACCCAGTTAATTTCTACACGAGTATCTAAGTGTGCTCCACAGTGGATAAGTGCTTCGGTTAGTGACTTGTAAGCTTCTTTGAGCTCAAGGTATTTTCCTACAAATCCAACTACAGTTTTAGTTTGAGGTTGTACTATTCGTTTTACAAGAGTATCCCATTTTTCCATATCAGGGTTAAGTTCACCTAAACCTAATTCTTTAGCGATTGGTTTTAAGATATTTTGACGTAAAAATGTCACAGGAATACTATAAATAGACTTCGCATCAAGTGCTTCAATAACACAATCAGGATGAACATCACAGCTCATAGCAAGTTTTTTCTTAAAAGTTTTTGGTAAGCTGTTCTCACTTCTAGCGATAATCATCTGTGGTGTGATACCAATACGACGAAGTTCTTGAACAGAGTGTTGTGTTGGTTTAGACTTTAACTCACCTGCTGCTTTGAGGTATGGAATGAGAGTTACATGGATAAAGAAAGTACCCTCAACTTCATCATCATGTTTCATCTGACGGATTGCTTCCATAAAAGGAAGACCTTCAATATCACCGACAGTTCCACCAAGCTCAACAATTAAGATGTCGTGAGCTTGACCTGCTTGTTTAATGCGGTTTACTATCTCACCAACGATATGTGGAATAACCTGGATAGTTTGACCAAGGTAACCACCAGCACGTTCTCGCTCAATAACTGAAGAGTAGACTTGTCCTGTCGTAAAGTTAGCAGACTTTAGAAATGAAACATCTAGGAAACGCTCATAGTTTCCTATGTCAAGGTCAGTTTCAGCACCATCTTTGGTAACAAAAACCTCACCATGCTCGAGTGGACTCATTGTTCCAGGATCGACATTGATGTATGGATCGATTTTGAGCATACCTACATCAAAACCAGAGTGTTTTAAAAGTGTCCCAATACTCGCTGCAGTTATCCCTTTTCCGAGAGAAGATAAAACGCCACCGGTAACAAAGATGTATTTAGTCATATAAAAGCTCCATATAGTATATAAATTATAGATGTAATTATATTATAAACTTGTTTAATATCTTATTTAGAAAAACAACTTGAAGAGATTAAAAGTTATAAAATAGTGATAATGCCTAAAAATAAGTATAAAGAGAGAGTTTGTATCGCTACACTTTTAAAAATATTTTCTTTATCTAACTCCATCTCTTTGATGTTTTTATATGTATAAAATATCTGTTTGATATAAAGTAGCTATTTTGATGCAAGAGTGCAAAATCAATTTTCTGAGATGTATTTAAAAATACTTTATAATATTTTTTTGATGATAACATATAGGACCTAACTTTTGAAGCATCTTTTAGGTATTGTACTATCTTAAGTAAAGACTTATCTATAAGCAAAAGGTAATTAGAATCTTTTCTCTTAAATCTTTTAACAGTTTTATCAAAGTTCTATATAAACTCTAAATAATCTATAAATTTATTATCATTTAAGGCAAGAACAATAGATCGGAGTGTTCAACCCATTAAGAGATATGGATTTCACTTTAGAGAATGCAAACTTTTCAAGACAGAATATTTTAGCAAAAGCAGGAGCTTTTGCTCAAGCACAGGTGAATGCTAGTCAGTCTAATTTAGTTGGGTTATTCGGTTAAAAGAGGTTTAGTTGCCTCTTGAACCTGGTTTGATAGCTTCACTACCATCTTTACAAAGAGGACATGCATCTTGAGTATACATCTCAAATGTAAAGTCTGCAAGAGCAAAAAATGGTATATCTAATGGAAGTTTACAGTTAGGTTTTGTAGTTATGTCAGAGTTTTCACGCTTACAAAAACCACGGTTCGCAAGTGCTGCTGCACCAACGATAGTTCCACCTAAGGCTTCAACAGCAAAAGCTGCTTCCATTGCAGAACCACCAGTTGTAATGATATCTTCACACATTAAAACTCTCTCCCCTTTACTTACTTCAAAACCACGGCGAATAGTCATCACACCATCTACACGTTCAGCAAAGATAAAACGTACATCAAGTGCAGTTGCAAGAGCAAATCCGGCGATAAGACCACCTAAAGCAGGTGCACAAACAGTATCTATCTCTAAACCACTTTCTCTGATTTGGACAGCTAAAGCTTCAGCTAAAAGTTTTGCAGTTTTAGGGTCTTCGAGAACCTTAGCAGATTGAAGATAAAACTGTGAATGATTTCCAGAACTTAACTTGAAGTGACCCTCTAAAAGAGCATCAGCATCCATATAAATTTTTTTAACATCCATCATTAAACCTTTAAAATCTCTTGTTCTTTTACTCTTAATATAGAATCAATTTGAGAGATAAATGTATCAGTTGTTTTCTGTATAGCGTCTTGTCCAGATTTAGATTCATCAGTAGTGATTTCTTTATCTTTTTCAAGTTTTTTTACTTTATCATTTGCATCACGTCTATCATTTCTAATAGAAACTTTTGCATTTTCACCCATTGTTTTCATTTGCTTTACAGATTCTTTACGTTGGTCAACTGTCATTGGTGGAAAAAACAATTTAATCACATCACCATTATTGTTTGGGTTTACACCAATATTTGCAGCAAAAATTGCAGTCTCAACATCAGATAAAAGATTTTTTTCCCAAGGATTTACTACTATTGTAGTTGCATCTGTAGCGATTACTGAACCAATCTGGTCAAGTGGTGTAGGTGTACCATAGTAATCAATTTTAACATTGTCTAAAACAGAGATCAGAACCTTACCAGTTCTAAGCGTTTTAAAGTCACGATGCATATGGTCAACACTACCTTGCATTTTAGTATTACAATTATCAAAAATCTCATTTAACATTTTTATTTCCTTCTTTTGTCTCAACAGCTGCTGGAGCTACAACATTTGTGTTTTCAACCATAGCATCAAGAACTGAAGCTTGAGAATCTTTAGAGTACATATAGCCTAAAGTGATTGTGTTTACAACAAATAAAAATCCAATAGTAAAAGTAGCTTTTGCTAAAAAACTACTTGGACCTTTTGCACCAAATACAGAGTCATTTGAACCACTATATGCACCAAGACCGATGCTAGAGCTTTTTTGTAGAAGTACAGCGATAACAATTATTATCACTAAAACGATTTGAATTATGAGTAAAAGACTAGTTGTCATTAATAGATTCCTATTATATTTAAAGTGGCGAATTATATCTAAATAAACTTCTATAATCAAACTTATGTTTAAAAGGGTATAATTACAAAAATATAAATTTATAAATGGTGAAGAATGAAGATTTTTAAAATTGTAGCAGTTTTTTTACTTGTATTGTTCCTGCTGTTAGAACTAATTGCCTTTAGTTCTGACTCAGAGATAAAACTTGATAAACCACTTGTATCTGTTAGTACATTTTCCTTATATGATATTACAAAACATATAGCTGGACAGAGTGTAGAGATTGTAAACATACTACCTTTTGGGGTAGACCCACATAGTTTTGAACTGACACCAAAAATAATGGCTAAAATAGAGAACAGTAGCTTAGTAATTTACAGTGGTGCAGGGCTTGAGCCATGGATACAAAAGATTTCTTTTAGTATAACACCTCTTGATATGAGTAAGTCCGTAGACTTAAGAGGATTAGAGACTCACGAGCACGGTGAAGAACATGCACATGATGATGAGCACTGCTCTCATGGTGCACTTGATCCTCATTATTGGTTAGATTTTGAAAACATGCAAAAAATGGCAGAAGTGATAACAAGAGAGCTCATAGTTATTGCACCAGAGCATAAAGAGATGTATGAGAAAAATAGAGACACATATATAGATATGTTAAAAAGATTAGATACTCTTTATGCAAGTGGACTATCATCTTGTAAGATACAGAGTGTTATTTTAAATCATAATTCAATAGGTTATCTAGCAGAGAAGTACGACTTTCATATAAACTCATTAAGTGGTCTTTCTCCAGAGGCTGAGTCAAGTGCAAGTGACATTAAAAGAGTTTTACAAGAGATTAGTGAAACTGGGATAAGAACGATTTTTTATGAGAGTTTTGTAAATGCTAAAGTAATAGAGTCTATTGCTAGTGATTCTAATGTAGAGATAGCTGTTTTACAGCCTCTAGGTAACATTACAGCAAACGAAGCAAGGCTAAATGCTACATACGAATCTTTAATGCTACAAAACCTCAGTAAGCTAAAAAAGGCCATGATTTGTCACTAACATTTAAAGTCCCTATTTTTGATGTGAAAAACCTTAGTTTTCGTGTGCGCGGTGTAGATATTTTATCTCAAATCTCTTTGGAGATTTTTCATGGTGAGTATATCGCTATTATAGGGCCTAATGGTGGTGGAAAAACGACACTTATTCGCATGCTTTTAGGTTTAGAAAAACCAAGTAGTGGAGAGGTTAGGCTCTTTGGTAAAAAACTCAAGAATTTTAAAGAGTGGTATAAAATAGGTTTTGTTCCACAACGTGCTTCACTTGTGGATGAAAACTTTCCAGCAACTGTAGAAGATATAGTTAAAATGGGTAGAGTCGCTAATCGCGGAATCTTTACTAGTTTTTCAAATGAAGATACCAAAATAGTAGAAGATGCAATGCTGAAGATGGATATAGTAGATCTCAAAGAAAAGATGGTTGGAACACTCTCAGGAGGACAACGCCAACGTGTGATGATAGCACGTGCGCTCGCCTCTAAGCCTGAGATACTTATTCTTGATGAGCCTAACACAGGTGTAGATATGGTCTCTCAGCAGCGTTTTTACAAATTATTAGCAAAACTCAATAAAGAAGAGAAAATTACTATAGTTTTTATAACACATGATATTGGTGTAATAGCAGATGACATAGGAAGGCTCTTTACCATAAATCAAAAAGCAACTATATGCAATGATCCAAAAGAGACTCTTTCATGTGAAGATGTCTCTACTCTTTACGGAATAGATGCACACCTCATTCATAATCATAAACATGAGGACCATGTATGTTAGAAATAATATCTCAAATGAAAGATACTAAATGTATTTTGCATGCAGAGCAAGATCAGATAAATGCTCAATTGGGGGAATGCAATGACTGAAATGTTCGCCTATGAGTTTATACAAAGAGCTTTTGTAGCAGGAATATTTATAGCTATACTTGCATCAATTAGTGGAACATTTATAGTGCTTAAGCGCTACTCTCTGATGAGTGAAACTTTAGCACACTCCGCATTAGTAGGGGTAGCTGTTGGTTTGGTCGCTGGGTATAACCCGTTATGGGTTGCGGTGATAGTTGCAGTACTCTCTGCTTGGCTTATAGAGTATCTCCGAAGTAACTTTTCTTTATACTCAGATTCTATTCTCTCTATCATCCTTTCTGGTTCTTTAGCCTTAGCTGTTGTCATTGTTTCTTTAGGTGGAGCATTTAACAATTCCCTTTTTTCTTACCTCTTTGGTTCAATACTCTCTGTGAGTAATGAAGATGTTGTGACTATTGCTATTGTTGGTACACCAGCATTAGCTTTATTGCTTCTTTTTTCTAAAGAACTATACTTTATAACATATGATGAAGAGGTAGCAAAAACAAGTGGAATAAAAGTCAAACTACTTAACTTCCTTTTAGTAACTGTTGTCGCGATCATAATAGCACTCTCTATTCGTGTTGTAGGAAGTTTACTTATTGGTGCACTTATGGTTATTCCAACTTCTGCCGCTTTACAGTATAGAGTTGGATTTAAAAACACGATACTTATATCTTTATTTTTTGCACTCTTTAGTGTAGTCTTTGGTATGAGTCTCTCTTTTTACTTTTCACTCCCCTCGGGTGCTACAATTGTTCTAACAGTGATCTCACTTTTTATACTTTCGCTTATCGTTAATAAAAAATGAAAATAAGTGAAGAGTTTTCTAAGCATGCATCAGAGTATGAGTCTCATAATATTATTCAAAAGAAAGTTATTAACAAACTCGTAGGAGATATAGCGAGTAAACCTCAATTTATTTTAGATTTAGGTTGCGGTAATGGAAGTTTATGTAAGAGTATTACATGGGAGTATGAAAAGTTTGTGGGTATTGATTTTGCTCCAGCTATGTTAGAACTGCATCCAAAAGCCAAAAATATAGAAGTAATGTATGGAGATTTTAATGATAAAAATCTCTTTGATAGTTTGGGATCTTATAAGTTTGAACATATATTTTCAGCATCAGCACTACAATGGTCAAAAGACTTGGATATACTTTTTGCTAAACTAGCAGAGCTAAAGACTGAACTCTCTTTGGCTATCTTTACCTCAGGGACTTTTAAAACACTTCATGCTAAAGCAGGGATAGAACCTTTATTGCGTGGTAAAGAAGAGATAGATAGGCTACAAAAGAAATATTTTAATGCAAATTTTGAGATAGTAGAGTACAGGTTAGAGTTTTCGAGTGTAAGGGAAATGTTTCGTTACATAAAGAGGTCAGGAGTAAGTGGTTCAAGAAATGTGCTCTCATACACACAAACTAAGAAGCTTATGCGAGAGTATCCTCTAAATTATTTAGAGTTTGAAATTGTATTTATTAGAACTTAGTCATCATTTCCAAAAATACCAAAAAGTTGAAGAAGTGCTGTAAAGATATTTAAGAAGTCTAAGTAAAGTGCTATAGCTCCATCAATAGGAGTTTCATAAGCACCACGCATAATGTTTTGAGTATCATATATAACTAAGATACTAAATAATACGACAATAGCACCAGACATGATTACATGTATCATAGGGTTACCAAGAAAGATGTTCAGCACTGAGAAACCAATGATTACAAGAAGAGCAATCATAAGAGGTTTACCATATCCAGTAAAATCTTTAGTAGTTTTGATAGCATAAAAACTCATAGCACCAAAAACAACTGATGTCATAGCAAAAGCATTACCGATGATAGATGCCCCACCACTCATACCAAGTGTACGTGCAAGTAAAGGTGCAAGCATAAGACCTGTCATAAATACAAATGCAAACATAACCATAAGATTTATACCCGCTTTACGTTTTACAAACTGAAGCCCAATAAGCAGACCAATCTCTAAAGCAAAGAGAGGCCAGAAGTATGCTGCAATTGCTCCAGCTAAAGGTACACCTACATAAGCACCAACAGCACCAGCCATCATTGAAGCAGCAAATAGTTTGTAAGTCTCTTTAACAAAAGAGATTATTTGTGTTTCACCACGGCTTTGTGTTTCATAAGAGGCTGTATTTCCTCTAGCATAATCGCGATCGTATAAACCCATAATATATTCCTTATAATGTATCATCTATATATAGATAATTATTTTGTATTTAAAAGTTTATATCTAAAGAGTTAATAGACAGCAACATATAAACTATATAAGTAGATATATGCTACATTTATGCTCTAACAAAAACAAACAAAAAAATTATTTCTAATTTCCTTCACTTCTCAAGCAAACTCTAAGCATTTACACCCTATAATTCCCATCCACAAACAGAGACACCTTGTTTAAAACGAGGTTACGAGCCCTTCATGTTGAAGAGTTAAGAGACAGTTTGAGATCATTGAAAACTAAGCAAGTAAGAAGACTAATGTTTAACAACAATAGTTTAATTATTTA